>JAGLRY010000438.1 GCA_023135995.1 Candidatus Aminicenantota bacterium
CTTCTGCTGTTTCGACATAATGGAGCTCGTCGCCAACCCCTAAACCGGAGGAGTTATCATGGTCATTGTTGAACAATACCTTCACATTCGTGATAAAATCAGGGTCATCTGCGGCCTGTACTACAACGTCAAAATAGACACGAGCCTGTTTATGATAGTGCCACATGACGATCGCATAGATCTCGTGTCTTGTTTCCAAATCAATGGTGATATGTTGCTCGAAGGGGCCCAATTCGACGAAGCTGCCATCCATTCCCTCTTTATCACCATCGGTGATCATAACGATCTCTCCGATGATGGGTTCCTCATCCGTGCTCGCCACAGGTTTCCCGAGGGCGACATTTTCTGTGCCCACAGGAGCCATAAAAGGAGGGCGAGGCTTGCCCAATGGCTTTTCAAGCTTTGCCACTCCGATATTCTGTGGCGTGCCGATGAACATGGGTTTGGGTAATTCTATTTCTAGCGGCACGAGTTTTTCCGATGAAGATTGACTAGTCTGTGGGCCTGCAAAAACTAAGGCCGCTGCAAAAATGGCTGAGGCGATAAAAATCATCCATGTGAAAGGTTTTATCTTTAACATTTTTTCCTCTCTCAACTTTCATATTCCGAATTTATCATATTCACTGTGATGGATGTTTACTTCGAGCGCAATTTATGGAAAAGATGATCCAGTCCGATGATATGGCCCGTCGGGAATAAAAGCAACACAAAAAGTGCTGCCATCTCGATCAGGTTTTTATTCACAATAAGGTAATTCCCTTCTGAGGGAATGGCGTAGTAGAGGCCGGTAAAGGGTGGATTGCTAACATAATACAGCAGAATGAGGCCCATTCCGGCAACAGTGGCTATCCGTGATAAACATCCCAACATCAATCCCAGTCCGATAAAGATCAGCCCCCACGTGTTCAAGACATTCACAACGGAAAGAACGGAAGGATTTCCCGCTATCCCTTTGAATATCCCGGCAAAGATCCATTTAGACTCGAGTAAAAAACTGGCGGCAGACCACTGAGGATTCATCAGTTTTGTTATCCCTTCATAAAGGAAATGCCAGCCAACGAGGACACGGAGCGTGACTAAGGCCGCTAACTGCCAGTTGGAGTGCTTTTTGTCAATTCTCATATTCTAAATTCCTTGGGATCAAAATCGAGTCTCCGAGCCTCTTCGACAGCATCGTTGACTTTAAGTACGGTGACTGCAGTCTCATATCCGATATCGTGGGGGCAGTTTAATTTATCGAGCCCCCGTACCGCATTGAAGAAATTCTCCAAATGAGGCAAGTGGTAGGGATCATTAAACGTAATCGGGATGTCATGCCGGTCTGGCCCGATCGTCTCTCGAACATCCAGAACAGCACCCGTAGTGATTTGCTGGGTGACCTTCTCCGGTGCACTCAGATACCCTAAAGAAACCCATTTATCCCATTGGGGTGCTGTTGGTTCCCTATAGACACCCCCTCTATTGGCCGATTCGGAAATATGGAGCGTCCCCTGATCCCCCAAGAAATTTTCAAAATAGCCTTCGCTGCTGTTGGTCGTTAAGGTTTGATAATTAGCCCTCACAACACCCTGTTTTGTCTCGTACTCGTATATGGCGAGGACCATGTCATACCACTCGTGTGTATCTTTGCTGTAATAATCCGTACCCCCACTCGCCAGCACGGACTTCGGCTGTGTCTCCAAAAACCAGTTGAAAATATCAATTTGATGGGACCCAAGGTCCACAATAGGACCGCCTCCCAGTCCCCTATACCAACGCCAATTCCGAAACTGGTTCATGGATTCATAACCATATTTCTTCAGCGTGGCGGAATCGATAACATGTTTTTTAGGCCAGCCAATGTCGGGCTGTACCGCCCTGTTCCACTGTCCGTTGACAGCAGTGATACGGCCCAGGATACCTGCATTTTTGATGAGATTGTTGTAACAGTGTAAGTACCGGGGATTGCTGCGACGCTGATGTCCGATCTGAAGGAGTTTTCCTGTTCTTCTGGCGGCTTCAACCATTCTTCGGGCACCTTCAAGTGTATTGGACATCTCCTTTTCGCAATACACATGAAGATTTGCCTCAAGACAGGCGACAGTGTGATCTGCATGCCAAAAATCGGGTGTGGCAATAATGACGGCATCCAGGTCTTTTTCCTTTGACAGCATTTCCCGGTAGTCTAGATATGTGTTCATTTCATGTTTATATTTTTTTAATACCTGGGCGGCTCGTTTTTGGTTGTACGACTCCCAAATATCACAGACTGCCTTAAACCGTAAGCCGGGAATCTTCAAACAAGCATTCAATATAATATATCCCTGTTCACCCGTTCCCAGAAAGGCCACATTAATATCCGACAGATCCTCAGGGATTGCCCTTTGCGATTTTCCGAGGTTTTTCGGCCTATCGTGGATCGTTTTGTTCAACCACGAGAGGGTAAACAGACCCAAAATTGGAAGAGTCGCTAAACCTTGAATGAAATCTCTTCGTTCTATCCCTTTCTTCGGAGTAGTGCGAGAATCGTCCATTTTCTCATCCATTTTTTTCCTCTTTTATTCTTTTTAGTGATTTAACACCATACGAATGTATGAATCCGAAAGCCTTTGTTTCTCTCAAGTTTTTTATTATAACATTGAAATTTTATTATTTATTTTCCTTTTATAATTGTCAAATTTAGACATCCCTAAAAGCGTGATGGCATGAATTCACATTGCGTTATTAAGTGTCCCAATTGTGTGGTGGAGAAAACCGTGTGAAGGGCTGGACGGGTATGGTTATAGCACTTTGCGCTGAATTATTTTGAAAATTCAGCGGTAAATTCTTCAAAAATCTCCGGAGACACATACGTATGACGATGTTTAAAAGCAAAAATATCGCGAAACATTCCCATCGCGTCTAAAAACAAGTTCACTTTTGAGCCGGGGACATCATTCCAATTGATGGAGACCTCAGCAATTTTGAGTCCGGCTTTGCGTGCAATGAAAAGGATCTCGATGTCAAAACTCCATCTCTCTGCCTGCTGCCGTTCAAAAAGAAAATGCGCGCATTCTGCTGTAAACATCTTGAAACCGCACTGGGTGTCAGCAATTCCAGGTAAAATGAGAAGATTGACGCAGAAATTGAAGACGCGTTCGAGGAGCGTGCGATCCCATCTCCGAGTCACGAATGTGTCCTCTGATGGAAGAGCGCGTGAGCCGATCACAATCTTTGTTTCTTCAACAAATTGCGCCTCAAGTCTTTCAATATCTTTTATGGGCGTTGAGCCGTCCGCATCTGCAAACAGCACATATTTGCCATGAGAATTCAACACGCCTGTTTTTACCGCATGACCCTTACCTCTGTTTTGAGGCAGTTGAATAAGGCACACCTGTTTCCTTATCTTTTCCAGCCTTTTCACAACTTCTGCTGTGCGATCTGTGCTTCCATCATCAACCACTATTATTTCATATTCAAGATCGCGGCCGTCAAAGTAGTCGATCATATCCAGGAGGGTGGG
>JAGLRY010000439.1 GCA_023135995.1 Candidatus Aminicenantota bacterium
TTTCCCGGGCTTATGGTGCAGGTCCCATATCCCTCTTCATCCCCAGAAGAAGTGGAGCGAATAATCACCCGTCCCCTGGAAGACATCCTCTCCACCATCAACAACCTGGATAGTATCAGTTCCACCTCCTCCGCCTCCTCCGCCAACATTCACATGCAGTTCAAAGGAGGAACAAACATGGATCTGGCGACCATGGAGATCCGCGACAAGATCGACCAGATCCGGAACGACTTGCCGGACGACATCGAGAATATCCGTATCCGACGGTTTTCCTTCAACGACCGGCCTGTGATCCAATTCAGTTTGGCCCTCCCTGGCGACCTGGAAAACCTCTACTTCTGGTCAGAAAACTACATCACGCAGGAGCTGGAAAGGATAGAAGGTGTTGCCAACGTTGATATTCGGGGGATCCGGAATAAAGTCCTTACCGTTTACTTAAAACCAGAGGTTTTTTATTCCTCCTCGATCCGGATCATGGACCTCATCAACACCATCCGCAACAACAATATCAACATCTCAGCCGGGTATGTCGAGGATGAACAGGTCCGTTATGTGACGCGGATTCCAGGCGAATTAAAAATTCTGGAGGAAGTGAAAAGCCTTCCTCTCAATGAAAAAGGCCTGACCATCGCCGATGTGGCCCGGGTGACGTATGATTACCCGAAAAAGGAGGATTTTAACCGTCTCGACGGGCACGAGACCGTGCGCTTCCAGATCTATCGCGCATCCAATGCCAATATCGTTGACGTGTGTACGGTTGTCAAAGAGACCATGGCGCGCATCAAAGACAGTGAGCCCTCCCTGCAGAATATGAATGTCATCTTTTACAGGGATCAATCCGAGAATATCTTGAGCAGTCTGAGGGATCTGTCGATATCGGGTGCCGTTGGCGGTCTCCTCGCTGTTATCGTGCTTTTTGTCTTCCTGAGGAAATTCAGGTCCACAGTGATCATAGCCATTGCCATACCCATGGCGATGGTCTTCACATTCAGTTTTATGTATCTGTACAGAGCGATTTTCCGCTCCGCGATCACCATAAACATCATATCCCTGAGCGGTTTGATGATGGCGGTGGGCATGCTAGTGGATAACAGTGTTGTTGTGCTTGAAAATATCTTCCGTCTGCGCCAGGAAAAAAAGTACGAACCCTTACAGGCATCCATGACAGGTGCCACTGAAGTTACTCTCGCTGTCACAGCCTCCACGCTGACAACACTCGTAGTGTTTATTTCGTTGGGCTTTATGTCGCAGTCGGGATTCGGGCGTTTTATGCAGGATTTTGCACTGACGATCTCTCTCGCTTTGATCGCATCACTCTTTGTCGCCCTATCTTTTATCCCTCTGGCCAGCAGCCGCTTGCTTGCGGGAAAAGCCAAAGAAAAAGCGAAGTGGCTTGTAAAACTCACCTCTATCTACGAGCGCATCATCAGTTTTACCATCAAGAATTGGAAGAGCAAACTCCTGGTCGTTGGAGTAGCCATCGGTATCTTTTTTATCTCCTTTCATATGCTGGGGAATATCGAACGAGAGTACATGCCCAGCAGCGATGAACGTGAGATCAATATATCCGTATACATGCCGCGAAGCTTTACCCTCAACGAAATGAAATCCCTGTTTAACCAGTATGAAGAGATGCTGTTGTCTAGAAAACAGGAACTGGCCATCAAATATTTGACCACGGATTTCGGCACGAGGAACACACGCCAAGGACGATTCCGTGGCTCCATAGAGCTGGCATTGACGGAAGAAGGCGCATCAGTGGTTGAGATCAAGGAACGACTGAAGGAACTCCTGCCCAAACGAGCGGGGATCGAGTATGAGTACGGTGAGCGACGTGGACGTCACGGTCATTTCATGGGAATTCAGATCGAGCTCATCGGTCTGGATTACACTAAATTGACCGAACTCGCGCCCATGGTCGTCGAAAAGATCCGGGCTGTCGAGGATGTGGAGGATGTCACGAGCGACCTGGAGGGGGGAGACACACAGCTCATGGTCCAGGTCGACCGGAAGAAAGCGGAGAGTTCCGGTGTCGACAGCCGGATGGTGGCTCAAACCATCTCGTCCTCTATATCAGAAAGGCCCATCGGGAAATTTAAAACCGAAAACAAGGAGATCGATATCATCCTCAAGATTCACGGAGATGACGGCTTCAGTGAAGAGGACCTCAGGAACATCAGCTTGCCGACCGAGTCCAAACGAATCCCGATCTCCGCGGTTTCGACGATCTCCTACCGTATGGGATCGACGTCAATCCGCAAAGAAAACAAAAAATCCAAATTGATCATCCGTGTCAACACCAAATCGAGCGGCATGATGGCCATCTCCAGCAGAATCACCGAGGTCATGAATACCATCCAGTTTCCCGAGGGATACAGCTGGAGTTTGGGGTCTGGATGGAGGCGCTTTCGGGAGTCAGAAGGCGAATCGAATTTGGCCATCATCCTCGCGCTTATCTTCATCTACATCATCATGGCATCTCTTTTCGAATCCTTTGTCCATCCCTTTACTATTCTGCTCACCGTACCGCTGGCCCTCTTCGGCGTGGCCATGATCTTCTCCCTCACGAACATCACTCTCAACACCACATCCTATTTGGGACTGTTAACGCTGTTCGGGATAGTGGTGAACAACGGGATTATACTCCTCGACCATATCCGTAAGCTGAGAAAGTCTGGCATGAGTAAGAACGAGGCGATCATTCAGGGCGGGAAAGACCGGATGAGACCCATCATCATGACAGCCATCACCACGATATTTGGCGTATTGCCATTGGCACTGCCCTTTCTTGTTCCTCAATTCTTTCCCGCAGCCGGCAGGCGGGCCCAGATGTGGGCACCGATCTCTGTCGCTATCATCGGAGGACTGACGACCTCGACATTCTTTACGCTGATCATACTGCCCACGTTCTACTCTATTTCAGATTCTGCCACTTCCAAGGTCAAAGCTCTGCTGGGATTCACAAACGCAAAGATCTAGACGGTAAAACTACGTGATTCTCCTGAATAAGGGACGGAATCTTTTTTACACAGTTTTTTTCGATCGCCAGAATGACAGATCCTGTACACACCCGGGAGAGTATCTTCGGGAATCTTCCATTCAATGGTTATCAATGATTTTCCAAAACACGCATTTTTCCATCTGAACCGAGTTTCGTGGTCCCAGTCGTGAGCGACCGGTATCCAGGCACCGCCGGATTCTTTTTGCACCTTAAGAAATGAATCTTGATCTCTGAAATTATTTTTAGGATTACCCCCCCAAAAAACAACCGTGACGGTATCGCCAGTGGCGTAGGAAGGTTCTACATCGTCTTTCACTGAACCGAAGGACTTTCCAATCGGAGTCCTATCCCATAAGACTTTATTTTTCACTTTAAATTTCTGCTCCTGGGTGAGATCGTCTGGGTCACATCCTGCGGGGAAGGGTGTTCCCCCTGCCAGACTGTCAGCCAATTCGTAGAACTTCTGCTGATAGGCGCTTAACGTGCCTGGGCCAAACTGAGTTGATCCGCCCTCATAGTGTTGAACCGAGTATTCTTCGCGTGTAGTGACATAGCCGGAAAAGGCATTGGAGCAGCTTGCCACCACCAATTCATCGATGTTTGTATTGGATAGCGCATTTCCCACAGTTCCCCTTAGCCTCCGCCCGGCCATTGTCGTGAACTCACAAGGGACTGCCAGGATGGCGAGCTGTCCGATCCGGATGATCTGCAGCGGCATGACCACCGGTGTCCAATACACATCCATGTTGCAGAGCGGGATGGAAAGATCCCCCGGCAAATTGATGCGCAATCGCATTTGCTGTTTGCCTGCATACAAAACGATCTGTTTTTCTTTGTGACAATCGTCCCCTTGGTCGTCGAGCAACTTCAGCACCAACTTAATCAATTTTCCCATGTTCATCCCCTCTTTGATGATGTGCAAGCCAGGTCCATCTTCGGTGCTTCCGGCGACCTTCGAGAGGCCGATCGCTGGGGCACATGTTGACGTGACTCCCTCATGTTGGTCATAGGGGGGATATAGAGTGATATCAGTGAAATTGACGTGAGTATGCCGATAATCTAAGTCTGCATCAAGCTTGCGAGTTGCACTGTTATAGAGGTCCACTGCTTTCTCATATTGTTTCTTCCCGATCTCTTCCAAGTGCACAAAATCATGTTCTCCATCAGGAGGCCCCCACGGTATGTTTGGCGAGACATCGCCCTCCTCTGCCTGAGCAAAGGCTGCCACAAAAGTCTTATCACTTTTATAGTCTGTCCCGTTATCCCTCTCGAAACGCCAGGAGGCATACCCTTTATTGTCTCCACTGATGAGTTTATTTGCATTCCCGAGATTTGTTCCATGCGTTGCAAACCAGTTCAATGTTCCGATCTCATCTCCGTTATCACCAACAAACTTAAGAAGCGTCATTTTTTTGTTGGTGTTGTTGCAATTATACAACTGCCTTTCATCAGGGGGATTCATCTCGTGCGCCACAGGTGATCGATTCCATCCGGCTCCATCCAAATCACCGGTATTTATGTATACATTCCCCATCTCTAGATTGTTGCTTGCTTTCAAAATCGACGCATAGATCCCCTTAACAATACAGTTAAAATTCTCCTCATCAAACCCTCCCATCGCAAGGTTATACATCGCATAGTGAGAATACCCTCCTGGACTGCTGTGCGTGTGATTCCCGCTGAGAAGGACATTTTTCTCATCAAATTCAATCCCAGAGGGATTGCTGAACTCATTCTTCAATTTTTTTGTGACTTCCAGTTTCACCGCCTGGGGAATAAAACCGAGGTCTGCACAGACCAAAGCCACACATGTCCCATAGCCTGGAGTGGCGATAACAAAGGCTCGGGACCACAATCGTATATGAATCCCCGCTGTTTTTTGGTCCGGCATGCTGTATCCCAGCATGACTCGTCCCACAGCAGGGCCGGTAATGTCATGGATTCCTGCGCCAATCAAAAAATTGCCTCTGTTCACCATTTTTCCCCACTTCTCATAAACTACCCTTATGTTTGAGTTCAAATTGTATCGTTCATATTTATCGAAGTCAACATGGCTTCAG
>JAGLRY010000044.1 GCA_023135995.1 Candidatus Aminicenantota bacterium
GGCCCGACCCCCTTCTACTCGGGGAAGTTCATACGTTGGAGTAAGGCCTGGAAACGGGAATCGGAGCGGAGGGGATCGAACACGGGATTCACTTTGATCCAAGACATTCTGTCGGCGTGCTCTTCATAGCCTTTCTCCAGATATTCGATCGCCTGCTCATTATTGTCTAAGCTGACATGAAGCATGGCCATATCAACGGGCGAAACATATCTTTGGTTCGACAGTGCCTCCAGCTGACGAAGGACTTCTTCCGCCTCATTTCGTTGTCCCGCTATCGCATACGCATAACCAAGTGCAGCCAGATCAACGGAATCGCCACCAGATAAATTTAAAACCAGCTGGAACTGTTCAATGGCCTCACGATACATTTCTTTTTTTATATAACCAAATCCCAGCCAATAGATGGCTCTTGGAAAATTAGGGATTATCTCCAGTGTGCGCTGATACTGTTGTATAGCTTGGTCATATTCCCCCGCAAAATAATGAGAAACTCCGAGGGCAGTGCTTATCATGGACGACAACGGATCGAGCTCTAATGCCAGTCTGGCCTGCTGGATAGAGGCATCATGCCGTCCGATGGAATACAAATGCTCTGCATACCATATGCGAGCCGTTGCATAGCCGGGATTGAGCTCGATGGCTCTTATGAATGCATTCTCTGCACGCTCCCAATACCAAAAATATGATGTCAAAACACCTGCTAGGGAGTTGTGTGCCTCAGCTAAAGTTTCATCGAGTTCCAGGGCTTTCTGTGCCGCTTCCCTTGCTTTTGCATAGGCTTCCTCAGCCGAAAGATCTAAGTGCCTCCCCCCACCTGCTATGTAGCAGTCGGCTAGCCCACTGTAGGCCAATGCATAGTTTGGATCGATCTCGATGGCCTGGTTGAACCGCTCGACGCTCTTCGGCATCGCATCCTTTGTCCTTTGGCTCCAGAAATACCGTCCCTGCAAATACAAATTATATGCTTCAAGGTTTTCTGTTGTCTTCTTCTGAAGGCGCTGCTTCTCCTCAGGCGTGAGCTTCTGTTTTAAAGCACTCACAATATTCTCTGCGATATCATTCTGTATGGCAAAGATCCTGTCGAGTTTCCTATCGTAGATCTCTGACCAGAGATGAAAACCGTCTTCCACATTGATAAGCTGTGCAGTCACACGAATATCATCTTCTTCTTTCCGGATGCTTCCTTCGAGGATGGATGTCACACCAAGTTCTCGACCGATGTCTTTGATGTTTTTATCTGTGTCTTTATACTGCATCACTGAAGTTTTATTCATCACCTTCCATCCCTGAAGGCGGGATAACTTCGTGATGATCTCATCGGTCATGCCATCACAAAAGTATTCTTGATCCTTCTGCGGGCTAAGATCAGAGAATGGAAGAACGGCAATAATGGGTTTACCGGAAGATAGGGGTGCTGCTGACTTTTTCAGAAAAAGCTGCCACACAGCGATTGCCCCGATGGCCAATAGGGTAATCACTGCTATGGGAATATAAAACTTCTTCAGCCTGAACTGCACTGTTATTTCTTTAGAGGTCAAGGGCTTTTTCTGTGGAGAGATGATCACAGGAATGAGCAGCCCTTTCTCAATATCTTCCAGCTGAGACCGAACTTCTCCTGCACTTTGGTATCTCGCCTCCTTGTCTTTCTCAAGGCAGTTCAGTATGAGGACATTCAATTCGTCTGTGATCTGAGTATTAAACTCTCTGGGATTGGGGGGAGTTTTATTCTTGTGTTTGTAGGCAACACTCAAGGGTGTATCGCCTTCAAAAGGCACCCTTCCTGTTAACATCTCGTATAGGATCACACCCAATGAATAGATGTCCGAGCGCTGGTCGATATCTTCGCCATCGACCTGTTCGGGAGACATGTATTCGGGCGTCCCGATCATCATGCGTGTGCCGGTGATGCCTTTCGATCTAAGTGAGCGCGCGATACCGAAATCCAAGATTTTAGCATCACCTTGTTTATCGATCAGAATATTACTAGGCTTTAAATCCCTGTGAACAACACCCAGCCTGTGTGCTTCGGCTAGGCCTGCACAGACCTCTTTGGCTATGGAGACGGCTGTTTCTGCAGTGAGTTTTCCCGTCTGTCGTATTAAACTTCGTAGGTCTTGGCCGGGGATATACTCCATTGTGATGTAGTGGGCGCCCATATACTCCATGAGTTCGTACATCCGGCCCACATTTCTATGACTGATCTTTCGGGCTAATCGCAGCTCATTCCGGAATCGTTCTACGGTTTTCTCATCCGAGGCAATTTCTGGCCTGATCAGCTTCAGGGCCACTTCCTCATTCAGCTTTTTGTCCAGGGCTCTGTAAACTTTTCCCATCCCTCCTTTGCCGAGCTCTTCGATGATCTGATACCTATTTGCGAAGGTGGAGCCAGTGGTTAGTTCTTCCAGGGTAGATTCAAGGGTTTTTGTGCGGGTGATCTCAGCTTCCTCTGCAGATTTGAGAGGAGCTGCACAATTCTTGCAGAACTGCGAGTCTTGAGTATTATCCGTGTCGCAATTAGGACATTTTACGCTCATGTTTCCCCTTATCTCCTTCAAGAAGATATCAATTTGCACTCTATGAGTCAATAAGAATATTTATTGGGTTTATTGGGGACGGGCCACAGCAACTTGCTGAAAATAAAAAGATTATCATAAATTCTACCCCGATTTAATTCCTTAGAAGGCTGATTTTGCCCCCAAAAATCCTCATCTAAGGAGATCCCTGGATATTCCCAAAACGGCATATTTCTTAGATTGCCAATTTTGGGGCTAAAATCACGCTTCTAAGGCGTTTTTTAGGGGCTGAAAATGATTTAACTGTTTTAGAATAAGTAAGTTATCGTGGCCCGTCCCCCTTTTTATTCAATTATTGTTGACAGGGGTTTTGGACTGTGTAAAAATGGTGTGGGGTGTAAGATAGCGGCCTTGCAAGGGATAAGAGTAAGAGGAGGTCGACAACAATCCTCCTAGCTGATGAACTTATCTAGAAGAGCATGAGCGCAAAGCTTAGCAAGGAAAAACTCCAGGCCCTCGCCTACATCGACGAACTGACCCGCCTTAACAACCTGCGATACATGCGGGAATACCTTCCCCAATACCTGGATACTGCTAAGAAAGAGAAACAAAGCGCCGCTCTCTTTGTATGCGATCTGGATGATTTTAAGCTCATTAATGACAACCATGGACACCTGGTGGGAGATAGAGCACTGGTCCATTTTACAAAGATCATCGAACAAAAAACGAAAGACAAAGGGATGGCCATGCGTTATGCAGGCGATGAATTCGTGCTTCTCATGCCCAGGATGGAAAAGCCAGACGCAAAGATATTCGCCCTAGAGATCCAGAATAGCGTAAGAACATCCCCTCTTAAATATAAAGAGAAAACGATCAGCATGGGTTGCAGTATTGGGATTTCCCTGTTCCCTGAGGATGGCAAATCCTGGAAAACACTCTTCGAAAAAGCAGATGAGGCTCTCTATGTGGCTAAGGAAATAGGCAAGGGAGAGGTCGTTGTCACGCCGGAAACAGGGAGACTCATCACCCCATCCAAGCTCAACTCGATCCTGCAGGCTCCCTATATCGTGGGTCGTGATGACTTTATCGGATTTTTGGAGAAACATCTCTCCGAAGAGGGAGACCCCAAAGTTTTTCCCGTACTTCTCGGAGATGAAGGATCCGGAAAAACGAGACTCATGAGATTTGCCGATGAGATCGCGCAGAAGAAACTGACATTCACCCTGTATGCCAAGGGATACCCATTCTGGCAGAACGAGATGTACGGTGCGGTATTTGCAGCATTGGGGAATCTCTTCGAACAACGCCCTGTGATCTCCGACCAGGTGTTCTCCAAGCTCAAAGACGATTACAAGGTCATCCTCAAACCCTATCTTCCTCACTGGTTTTCCAAAGAGGTCAAAACAATCAAGGAAGGAGACTTAGCGGATAATGTAGCACTCTTCGAAGCTCTCACCCAGGCGATGTTCATCCTCCGTGAAATGGGCGATGGAGCTGTGATCCTCGACGACATCGATCAGATCGACCCTCCATCGTTACAGTTTTTCGACTCTCAATTCAGCCAGGAAGAAGGCACGGACCTGCACTTTTTATCATCGATGTTCAGTCCCGTCTTAACTACCAGTGAGGAAAAACTGCTTCTCCTCAGCGAATCGATGCCAGAATTGTCGGCCAGCGGCAAGGTCACAAAATTCCCACTGGACGCTCTACGAGCAGATCACATTCAGCAACTTGTAGCCAAACTGTTCGATGGCAAGAAATTACCGAAGAAATCGGCTGAAATTTTGCTGCAAAACTCAGCCGGAAATCCGCTTTTTATCCTGGAAACCCTGAGTATCCTCCTCCAAAACGGCAAGATTTTTACAAAAAACGGCAAGTGGAACCTTTCCGGTATAAAACCCGAAGACATTCCCACCGGCCTCAAAGCAATGATCAAAGAAAGGCTGATGTGGATGAGCAAGGAGGCCGTAACGGTCCTCAAGCTGGCATCCATACTCGGAGAAAAGATCAACCCCCGTCTTCTTGCAGAGATCTCAAAACTCAAGCATCAGCAGGTCCTGAGTGCGCTCAGCAATGCACAGAGAAACCTTATCATCGAAGAAACGCCGAATCCCGAGGAATACACCTTTGCCCACCGGATGAGTCGCGCTGTTCTATATTCTCTCATGGATGACGAGGAGCGCCGCAAGAACCATCAGTTGGCAGCAAAACTCGAGCAGGAATATTCAACCGAGTCACCCGAACGGATCGTGGGTAAACTTGCATACCATTTCCACAATGCCGGCGAGCTTGAAAAAGCCGCAGAGATGATCGCCGAATTAAAGAATCAGATGGACGCCGTCTATATCTCCAAGGGCACCAGAAAAATGCTCCAAAAGAGGATCCTCACCACATCGATGGGGAAAGAGTCTCCCCTTGACGAAGACGACCTGAGCACGGCTGTTTTTATCGCACGCGCCTTCCGCTCCACTATGCAGAATCTCCGTCTCTACCCCAAAGAGAACGAGAACGTCACGAATGCACTGGGTCAATTCATGAATCATCTGGAACCTTTTCTCGAAGAAAAAACGGAGTTGATGTCCATCTCTCTGACTCCGGAGGGGATACTGTTTAACGGCCAGCCCCTTCCTCCCCAAGCGGAGGACAAGCGGCTCACTCAGGACATGTATGCGGTTCTCAACAGTTACGGTCTCCGCGGAGTTCTGCTTCTCCGTGGCATCACAAGCGATGAAGTGGTCCAATTCCTGGAGTTATTCAAGCGGCTCCCCGAAGATGTGATCGGCAACTGGGATATGCTCTTGGACCAACTGAAGATATCACACATCCTTCCGGACCGGAAGGTGTTTGTCGCCGTGGGCGAACACAAGATCCTCCTTGATGAGCAAGAACTTATAGAACAGGCTTCTGGAGGAGAAGGACAGGAGGCTTTCCCAACTGGTAAGACTGGAGCCGTACAGCTGGGCGATGAGCAGATCAATCGACTGAAGGACATCCTTGACCAGTTTATCAAAGAAAAGCAAGAATTCCTCAGAGCGCTTGAATCGAATGAATTCAATAAACAAGACCTTTTGGACATTGTGGCGCTTTTAAAAAAACCGGATATTGAAAAACTGGCAAACTCTATCGAGATCGCCGAGGATGTCTCCATCTCCACCACCGAAACTGGTGCACCTCCACCTGAAGAAGAGATCACAGAAATCCCGGAAGACCCAGAGCTTGTCAAGGCCATGAAGAAGGATATCTCTCTAGCTTTTGAAGAGCTCTTTTCCCGTGAATCGAGAAGCCAGACCACGGCAATGGCATGGCTGATCAAACAAGATCCACAAAAGCTCGCCGATGCAGCCTTTAATACGATAAATTCTGAAATACCTTTTAAGTTTCGGCAGGTTGCAGCAGGAGTCATACAGAAAGCGGGGAAGGAAGCTACTGATGCGTTTTTAAGAAAATTGCACCCAGGCATGGCCGTTATTTCTCTCAACAAAGTGATCAAGGTTTCCCACGTTTTTATCGGAAATCCAGAGCTCGTCCGCGTGCTGAAAGAGATCGCATTGAAAGGCTCACCGGACATCCTGCCCGCAGTCACTGATGTGCTTAAAAATATCCAAGACAAGGACGTCGACACTTTCCTGATGGAAATATTCCCAAAGGCTTCGGGGAAGGCGCAGCGGGAAATCATCAGCCTGTTTTCCGACCGTGGCGTGAAAGAAGCGGCTCCTCTTCTTCTCGAGTTTATATCACCGCGAAAATTTTGGGAGCCCGAGCCGAACCACTCACGTCAAGAGCATGTGTGCCGAACTTTGGGAGTGCTCCGTTCTCAAGAGGCTGAAGGAGCGCTCATCGATGCCGCAAGAAAACCAAAGTTGACGACAATGTTGAAGCCAAAACCCTCTTTTGTGCGTGCGGCCGCGACTTGGGCACTCACAAGAATGCCTAGAAATCATAGAGTGAACAATGCTCTGATCCAACTCAAAAGAGACAGCTCTCCCCTCGTTAGAAAGGCTGCGGAATTATCTGAAATCATCAGGGAATAACACATTCACCTGATTGCCGTGTTTATATTATAACGGTACTTGCACCACTCAGGTCTAAGGTTTAATACTGCGATCTTCTTTTTCTCTTCTCCCTCTTTACTTTTTCTCTTTTCCGTTCCCTCTTTTTCCTCTCGTTTCTCTGATATTTTTTCATCTACTCATCCTTTGTTACAGACGGGTCTCACTCTAAACAAAATACATGGATCTCGGACCTCCACCCCAGGGTAGATTCGGGCAGGTCCTCCTGCTGGATCTGAAATAAGCGGTGCGAGTATTAAAAGAATGAATCTATGTACAGGATTGTCGTCTTTGAAGATCGGTCTGTTTCCCTCTCTCCTCAATATCTCCGAAAACCGCCGCCGCCACCGCCGCGTCCTCTTCCACCGCCGCCATCACCGAATGACCGGTTTCTTGGCGGGCGCGCTTCATCCACTCGTAAGGTACGACCTTTGAAGTCAGTACCATTCAGCGATTCCTTTGCCTTTTCCGCTTCAGCTGGACTTGACATTTCCACAAATCCGAAACCTCTACCTTCGATGACTTTAATTTCTTTGACCTCACCGAACTTTGTAAACAACTCTTCTAATTCTTCCTTTGAGGCTGCGTAGCTAAAGTTCCCAACATAAAGCTTACTTCCTTGCATTTCTTACTCCTTCTAAGGCAACCCTTATTTTGGATTCCCCTTTTCTTGGGAAGGAATTTCTTTAATGAATCCCTCTCCACTCTTTTATGTTTCTATGTTATTCCTTTTAAACTCACAGAAAAACAGGAAAGATCGGACGCTGGAGAAGGATACCTAGGACTTAAAGGAGGGAAAAAACCTTTGTGCGGTAATAATTTTCTCTATCGTCAACTTTCTATTTCTCATGATAGTGCGATTTTCACCGCAATACCATCAATATTCTTACACATAAATAATCAGGTGTCAATGGTCCAATACAGCAGGACCACCCCTCCTTGTTTTGATAAGAAATATATCTATCCCTTTAGTTCGGAAGTACCCGTCGCAGAGATATCTTAATAAAGCGATAACGAACAATCAAGTTTCGCTTACACTAACTGCGCTCACTTAAAAATACTGCTTGAGTGCTCATTCGATGTGCTGACTTGATGTGTCGATAGGACTTCCACAATCCTATCTTCGCCCTTACGATAGAGCAACGTTCACAGATAAAACCCGACTCCAAAACCGAACACCCAGTAATTTCCCCCAAAAGTCAAAGGATGTCCGGGATAGGATGATGTTCTCTCTTCGAGCATCACATACTGCACATATGCATCAAAAGTGAGATTGCCGATCAGACTTTGGGTCGCGATCGAACGCGCCGGGCCATCATACCCCACTCCAAAGGAAAAGACATTTCGGGGCAAAAGTGGAAGAACTGGGGTGAGGTTTTTTTCGTCAATGGGGCTCTGATGTCTTGCATATCCGATCCTTAAAGATAATTCTTCTTTGAGGTAATACTCTCCACCCAGCTTGAAGCTCCAGGTGTCTTTCATGTTGAGCTCGATGCCCTCTCGGGCCCCATCAGAGGGCTCTTCGTCTATTTCCTCGCCTTCTGTAGGCTCAGGGAAAAAACTGTCTTCCGGATCTGCTGCAACAAATTCCCACATTTTAAAACTGCTCCACCCAGTCCTCTGGACATCGGCTTGGATTGTGAATCTTTTTGTC
>JAGLRY010000440.1 GCA_023135995.1 Candidatus Aminicenantota bacterium
CGCGACAAGATGATCGTCAACGACGACGGATCCGTCGATCTCTATTATGGTCCTGAAGCGCCGGCCGGCAAAGAGGCGAACTGGACCCAGACCGTACCCGGCAAGGGCTGGTTCGTTGTTTTACGTCTCTATAGCCCGACCGAGGCGTGGTACGACAAACTCTGGCGACCTGGTGAGATTGAATTAGTGGAGTGATGTAATCACGAGAGGTGATTGATTGGTTCCCATCGGCGGGAACTTTGGCTTCTTTTCAAAAAACAACGGGATGAAGAGCACAGCCTGAATTTGGCTTTTGCCACAAATTTTGGTTTGGAGCTGATTTTATCACATTCGGCCTGGCCTACCAGTACCGGTGGGGAGGCTTGAGATAAAGGAGGGAAAAGGTATGAAACTCACAAAAAAGACTTTATTGATTTTTTTGGTTTTTCTCACATTTGTCACTTTTGTGCTCGCGGATACGCTCGTCCTGAAAGATGGACGTGTGTTGCAGGGCACTTATAAAGGGGGTGATGAAACATCTGTCTTCTTTGAGGTGGAGGGAAAACAGCAGGCCATTCCCCTCTTTGACATCACTACTATCACTTTTTCGCCTCGTGAGGAAGCCGTGGAGGTTGGTTCAACAGGGCAAACCCAAGCCGGTGCCGTGACTGTACCCGCAGGTTCCCGCGTGTTGGTGAAACTGACACAGCCTGTGAGCACTGCCTCACACAAAAAGGGAGCATCGGTCACTGGTGTTCTGGCAACCGGCCTGGCCGTGAATGGGCAGGTCGTTGTACCACCAGGAACCAAGATCCATGGCAAAGTCCTTGAGAGTCGCGGAGGCAGAGTTTTAGGGGGTATGAAACTAGTCTTGACATTTACAGATCTGGAGATTAACGCTCAATTGGTTCCGATAGTAACGGACCAAATCGGTGCAGAAGCCGGAAGAGGTGGGACTCTCAAAAAGGTCGGAGCCGGTGCCCTGATAGGAGCTGCGCTTGATGGCAGCTCAGGATATGGGAGAAATAAAACCTCAGGAGCCGCAAAGGGCGCGGCTGTCGGTGGCGCTATCGCAATTCTATCAAGCAGAAAAAATCATATCCAGATTCCGGCAGACTATCAGGTGGAAGTAAGCCTCACTCAACCCTTGATACTGAATTAATAATCCTCCAACACACCGGAAACGGCAACAGCGGAGCGACTTGGCCCGCTGGAGCTCTGGTTCAACAAAGCCTGGAAACCTGCTAATATCGAGCAATAACCATTATATTTTGAGCGGAGATAAAGCATAATGCAACTGAAACATCGAAGTCGCCACCGTCTTCTTGTATTCATTATCGTTTTCGGTTTGATGCATATCCTCGTGTATCCTCAACAAGGTCAGGATAGTCCTGAAGGGAAGATCATCAAAGAGATTCGCTTCGAAGGGCTTAAGCGGACCAAGGAGTATATCGTCACGCGGGAGTTGATCTCAAAAGTCGGCGAACCTCTGCGCCAAGACAATTTGGATAAAGAACACACGAAATTGATGTCTTTGGATATCTTTAGCCGGATTCGTATCGAAACTGAAGTGAAAGAGGATGATGTGGTCCTCATCTACCGTTTTACGGAGACTTTTCCTCTCCTACCGATGCCCGCCTTTAAAATAACCGACGAGAATGGCGTCTCCGCTGGGATAAATCTTAAATCGTCTAACCTGTTGGGAAAGAATATCTATTTTTCCGGTGGAATGCTATTCGGTGGGACAAAAGAGCTCGAGCTGTGGATCATAGACCCTTGGGTTTTTGGCAATCACTTTGGATATGCCCTAGAATATTATCGTCGTGAGAGGGATAATCTCATAACGGATTCGTTCGAAACATCCAATGAGTTTTATTTTAAAATTCAAGGCCATCTTGGCGAGAAGGGAAGGATCGGAGGAGGATTTGAGTCCCTCAATATCCA
>JAGLRY010000441.1 GCA_023135995.1 Candidatus Aminicenantota bacterium
AGGTTCAGTATTTTCCTTGGCTACGACGGCAGAGATGCGTTTCCCGACACACGACAGGGATGGTGGAGCGAGGTAGCTTTTGGCTATGACTCCAGACTTTTCAAAAGCCAAACAGATTTTATTCAAGTGGATCTCGACATCCGGCGCTACCAGCCTCTCCCCTTTGGAGACCGGCACAGCCTTGCGATATATTCGTTAACGACGCTGAGAACAGGAACACTTGGAGAAAACGTGGCGCCTTGGCAAGCGTTCGGAATCGGCGGTACCAGCACTGTACGAGGATGGGAATACGCAGCCCGCAAGGGAAAAAACCAGGTCATCAACACTGTCGAATACCGGGTCACTCTCCTTAAAAGCCGGGCTATAAGGTTGCCTTTTAACATCAATTACCGTATCGGATTGGGTTTCGCACTCTTTGGAGATCTAGGTATCGGGTGGGACGAAGCTTCTCAGTTTCAATCCAATAATTTCATCGGAGGTGTGGGAGTTGGGATCAGGGTGATGATGCCCGTCTTAGGCATGCTGCGGTTCGATGTCGGATGGGGTCAGAAAGGACAAGGGATCTTTTTACACTTTGGTGCCTTCGAGAAACCTGTGATGACGCGCAAGCGGGTACGATAATTATTGTAACAAGTTTTTAGATAAGATCAAAAAGTACAAGGAGGTAAAATGAACCGATTATTGACAATGGGTGTTTTTTGTTTGATTGTCCTCATCGCATCCGCCCATCCTGCAGTTGCACAGAGCGATGCCGAAGTGCAGGAGGTCATCAAGAAATTTGAAGAGGGAGATCCCGGCATGCAGGCATGGTTCAAGGAAGCCTACGGGTATGTGGTATTCCCCTCAGTCGGCAAAGCTGGCTTCGGAATCGGAGGCGCACGAGGCAAGGGGCTCGTTTATGAGCAGCGCAAACTCGTAGGAAAATCTACCTTAACCCAAGTAACGATAGGATTGCAATTCGGTGGGCAGGCGTTCAGTGAAGTGGTATTCTTCAAGGACAAGACAGCTTTTGACGACTTCACCCGCGAGAACTTCGAGTTCGGCGCCCAGGTGTCGGCGGTAGCACTCACTACCGGAGCCTCGGCAGACCTGGCTTACAACGGCGGAGTTGCCATTGTTACTGCGACCAAAGGCGGGCTTATGTACGAGGCATCTGTAGGAGGGCAGAAGTTCGACTACGAAAAGATCGAGGACTGAATGCGGGAAAACCGCATCAATTGGACATGCTCTTTAAATAGAGGCCTTGGCTGAAAGGAAGAGGGAATGAGCAGGAAACGCGTAAATTTTATCTCATCCTTAAATCATTTTTTAACAGAAGACCTCTGGAAGATCGATTTCCGCAGATTGCCTCCCTTCAAGGCCTTTTTCTTGAAGCATTTGCGGATAGGGATACTTGTCATCCGTAGGTTCATCAAGAATCGCGTGAAGGTCCGGGCATCTGCCCTTGTCTACGCCACGCTTATGTCCATCGTTCCTCTGCTCGCAGTTGTTTTTTCCCTGTTGAAGGGCTTTGGATACCACAATCAACTGGAGCCTTTTCTCAACCGTGTTCTTGAACCTCTCGGAACACAGGCTATTCAAGTCATCGTCCCAAATATCATGAATTTTGTGGGGAATGCCAAAGTGGCGGCGCTGGGGACCATTGGATTTCTTGTTTTTCTCGTCGCTTCCATATCCATCGTCAAAAACATGGAACTTGCATTCAATGACATTTGGGGGGTCGAAAGCAAACGGAGTTTGCGCGATTACCTGAGTATACTGATTCTTTTCCCTGCGATGGCTTTTACCGTGCTGGCTGTTACAGCCTCTCTCCGGAATTATGCTTTAGTTAGAGAAGTGAGTGATATCCCAGTCATACAGATGCTCGAGACTAAAGCGGCTCCATTAATTTTAGGGTGGATCGTTTTATTATTTCTCCTGATTTATATCCCGAATACAAAAGTGCGATTTCTCTCCGCCCTTTATGGAGCCATAATAGCAGGCACAATTTGGCAGCTTTTAAATGTCTATTTCACAAGATTTTATGTTGGATATTATGAAAAAGGCATAATGGCCGCTCTTTATGCCAGTTTTGTCATTTTTCCTCTGTTTCTTATCTGGCTCTATCTGAGTTGGTTGATTGTACTTCTAGGAACTGAAATCGCCTATGTGCATCAAAATTTGAATAAAATCACATGGGACGAACAAAGAGAAGATGTAAGTTGGCGGGTGAAAGAATCAGTCGCATTAAAAACAATTCTACTCATCAGTCAAAAATTCTTCCAAAACAAAAAAGCTCCGTCGCAAACCGACCTTGCAGAATATTTGGATCTGCCGCAGTATGCAGTTTCCAGGCTGCTCTTTGTGCTATCAGATCTCGGACTGGTCAATGTCATCGGAGGCAGAGAGGCTCGATATGCACCGGCAAAACCTCTTGAGACATCGAGTTTGCGCGAAGCTATAGAAAAATTGCGATCCTATGGGGCTCTACACAAAAGTAAAAAACAGGACGATCCCATCAGTTTACTCGTGGAGGAGATGCAAGGGCACCACGAAAAGTTATTGAGGGAGGCGTTCCCGGATACCAGTATCCGTGAACTTATGAACCGGTTAAATGAAGGACAAGAAAAGACTTAAAAAAATCCTTCGCATATTTTTGTGGATTTTCGCAGGGATTATTCTTGTCATTCTGATCTTTCATACTCCTCCCGTGAGGAACATTGTAAAGAGTTTGCTCTCCCGAACCGTGGCCAACCGTGTCGGAGGGGAGATCGACGTTGGCCGCATGCATTACAATTTATTGCGTGGCGAAGTCAAGCTCGAGGACATTATGCTGATCTCGAGTGGTCTGGATGTTCAGGCAGATCGCGTTGAGGCCTCTTTCTTTTCCGGCGACGGCATCTCCCTGAAGATCGAACATCCCAGGGTTATTATCCGTCCTAAACCCGATGCCCCTAAATCCAAGAGTGATACCCCCTCCCGATTTTGGACGATTCTTAAAAAGTTTAACACTGTGGTCGTTGAAGAGGGGCGTTTTGAATTGGAGGACAATTCCTCGGAGACTAAATGGATCCAAGGATCTATAAGAATTGAGCGCCAGAGTTCGGCAGATCGGCCTGAGGAGCAGATTTGGTCTTTAAATAGTGAACTCCAGTGTTCTTTTGTGGACAGCAGCCAGATCCTCCTGAAAATAGGTGCGATCCTAGGGATTGAGCAGGATAATCTGCATCTCAAAGAGAGTTGGATCGAAACAAGCCACTCATCTCTTGAAGCACAGGGTGTTATTTACCAATCAGGGCCTTTTAAAGGAAATCTTGCAGGAAACTTCCAGATTGTAGACACCCTTGCCAGATCCTTTGGACTCGAGCCACCTGTGGAAGGGACAGTCAAAGGCCGATTCCAGCTTGATGTCGATGGCTCTAATTTAAACAGCCGTGTTGAGTTAGAATCACCGCAATTACTCCTGGCTGATTCTGGTCCATGGGAAGCCAGAGCGCAAGCAAGCTTTGATGGCAGAGTTGTCCATGTTGACTCATTAATGCTTGACGGCTATTCGGGATCCCTCGAATCTCGGGGAAGCGTGGATCTAAAAAGCAAAGAGGTCAAAGCTCAAATCCACGCCAACAATCTGGATCCCAACTCTCTTTTGTCATTATGGACAAAAATACCAGTATTGATCGCTTCCCGGATCGGGGGCGATATCCAGCTTTTCTTAAAAGATTGGCAGGCTGACCAAATCAGGGCCAAGGGAGAAATTCGGCTGGGATCTCTCCAACAGGCAGGCTTGTCTCTATCTGGAGATGTGGATTTTGAGCTAGAAAAAGGACAGCTCAGCCTCAAATCAAAGGCCTTAAAGGTATTCAACAGCCAAATATCATTCTCAGGGAAAATAAAGCCGGATGATCTAACCGCTAAATACAATCTCAAGTTTCCTCTTTCTGATCTTCCTCAACTCTCAGAAATCCTAAAAAAATCATTTCCAAAAGTGCCTGCTGAGGGATACATGAATGTATCCGGAGAAGTTAGAGGCAATCTACAGAATATTTCGGCAAAAGCTCGGGTGAAGAGTAAGAACCTGCGGGTAAAATCCATCGATATCAACCTATCCGCTGAATTGGAGCTAGATCAGAGCGGTCTACGGATTAAAACGGCGGAAATCGTATCCGGCCCTGGGAGAATGCAGATCAGAGGCCTGATTCCAATAGGGCAGTCATCAAACAACTGGGATCTCTCCGCAACACTTTATTCTTTAAATCTGCCGGATTTTGCCGAGAAACTGGGTTTCGAAATGTCCGTTGACGGCACTTTAAACATCCAAGGGCCAGCTAAAAAAATGGCATGGATGGCCGATCTCCAGACACCTTTCCGCAGCATAGAGCAACCATCCCGAAATGGTACGCTCTCCCTGAAGGCACGGGGCAGTGGAAACAATATCGAATGTGAAGAGCTCAAGATCGGCCTGGGCAGCGGGACCCTTATCGCTGCTGGGCAATATCAGAGAAACACAAAAAACATCAAAGGCCAGGTGAGTGGATTCGGATTTCGTGTCGAGGAAATTCAACCGTTTGTCAAAGTATTAA
>JAGLRY010000442.1 GCA_023135995.1 Candidatus Aminicenantota bacterium
TTACCAGTGGCCTCTGGGAACAAATGTAAGGTATTTGATAAACGCAAATACAGATCAAGTCCACAATGAAAGCGGTGCTGTAAGAAGTGCTGCCGACACTTGGAGTCAAGTGAATTCTTCTGGCTTGAGATTGACATATCAGGGTACCGCTTCACAAACAACTTATGACTACAACGGCTCTAACATTGTCTGCTGGAACAACGAGGGTGATAGCGGAGCGCTTGCGACTTCTTATATCTGGTACAGCGGTGGCACCATCCTGGAGACAGACTTGGTGTTCAACGACTATTACTTATGGTCTACCTCGGGGAGTCACTATGATGTGGAAACTGTTGCCCTCCATGAGTTTGGCCACTGGGTCGGTCTTGGTCACAGTTCAACAGGAATTATGCGAGCCTCATATAGCGGTATCCAGCACAATCTTGATGACGATGCAAAGAACGGCTTTTATGTCATGTATGGAGGAGAAAATCCTGACAAACCCTCTATCGAATTGGACCGTCATTCTCTTTCTTTCCTTGGGAATCAGGAGAGAACTTTCTTGATTAGAAATAAGGGGACGGACACGTTGTCGTACCAGATCAGTGCAGACAGGAGCTGGATATCTGTGTATCCGACCAGTGGGAGCTCAGGCGGGGAGTGGGACGAGATTTTTGTCGCTACTGATACTTCACGATTGAATATAGGGAATTATTCCGGAACGGTAAGAGTGACATCGGGCAATGCCGATAATAGCCCTCAGAATATCACCGTTACTCTGGCCGTCATCAATGACAAGCCCCCTTCAGTCTCATTAAGTTCACCCAAAAACAATGCTGTAGTTTCGAAAAGAGTCACTGTGACTGCAAACGCCAAAGATGATGTGGGAATTAAGAAGGTTGAGTTTTATGTGGACAACAAATTGAAAAGTACTGATACAAATGCTCCATACAGATGGCATTGGGATACATCAGTGGAATCTAGCGGTTTCCATACCTTAAAGGTCAAAGCCTATGACACGAGTGATCAAACTGACGTTGATTCTATAAGGGTGAAAGTGGATCAACCTCCGACGATATCTTTTGTTTCACCTTCTCAGGGTGACCATGTGTTTGGGCGCGTGACTGTCAAGACATCCGTTTCGGATGATTTTGGCGTGAAAAAAGTTGAGTTCTCCGTGGATGATTCGATGAAGAAAACAGATACAAAAAAGCCCTACACCTATGATTGGGATACATCTTCACATGTCAACGGAATCCATACTCTAAAAGCCGTCGTGATTGATTCGATAGATCAAAAAGCCCAGAAAAAAATGAGTGTCATCCGCATCCCACATGCACCGGTGAATTTTTCGGGCTTCAAACAGAATAACAGTTCTACTCTGTTGGAGGAGTACATCAATGCTCTCTCCTGGGGTGCTCATGACAAGAACAGAGATATCGTGAAATATCGGCTATTCGAAAAACAAGGTAACGGATGGGTGCTACTGGTTGAGTTAGAGGGGACTGTTTTCAGTTATCTGCACCGGAATGTCCATAAAGATCAAATGAATTCATATATGCTTCAAGCTTTAGATGCAGCCAACAGGGAAGGTGAATCGGCATACTTAGATATACAATAAATCGGTCAAAGAAATGAACACACGGACATTGAATACTCCCACAGTAGGAATCATTGGATGTCTTATCGTGTTGTGTTTGACTTCAGCAACTTCCCTGTATGCGGAACAAAGGAACCTTGTTGTGACTGAGGAAGCAATTGTTTATAATGAACGTTTTGATGGTATTTTCGACAAATTCCCCAAACCGGACCCTGAGATGAAACTCACCTCCCTAGAGGCAGAGAGCAATGATAGTGATAAGATAAAAGGCCATTCTATAAAGATCGGAGCAATATATTTTAATCCCTCTGAGCCATCGTTCAAAGAAATCTATGGATCCGGATTCGGTATCGGAGGAGAGGTAAATTTCAATATCTGGAGATCCTTGGATATCTGGTTTATAGGAAGTTATTACTCTAGCGAGGGGACTCTACCTTATACCCAGGAGAAAACAACGATGAATCTTTTTGCTTTTGGCGGAGGGCTCAAATTGAGATTGCCCAAAGGGAGCGTCAATCCTTATCTTGGCTTAGGTCCCTTAGCCCATAATTACAAGGAGGAGAATCCCATCGGAGTAGTCGAGAGTACAGACATTGGATTCATAGTTCAATTAGGATGTTATTTCCAGATTTCCAGTGGATTAATCCTTGATCTTGCCTTGAATTACATCCACTGTGTCGTTAAGCCTCAAAACATTGAGGCAAACCTCGGTGGTCTTCAAGCTGCTCTAAGGATTGGTTTTACATTCTGATTTATTCTTTTTTTCCTCCATCTGCCTTATCCTCTTGAGATTTGCACACAGGAGGTTCTTCGAACTTAAAATCCCGGCCCATGATGTATTTCTCCAGCCACTGGAATTCCTTGTTCATCTTGTAGAGCCTGTGCCGGAGCTCTCTTGGGCCGTGACCAGCGCGGGGAAAGATCACCAATTCCGTAGGAACACCATTGGCCTTCAAGCCCCGGTACATTTCGTACCCTTGAGGGAGGGGAACCCGCCGGTCGTTTTCTCCGTACATGATCAATGTTGGAGTTTTGGCCTGATGGACGTAAAAAATGGGGGAGTGCTCCCGGTAGGTTTTTAAAGGAGAATCGGCATGCCACGGGTCTCCCAGGAACCAAGGTGTCCGGTAAATACGCACATCACTCTGCGCATACATGGAGATCCAGTTAGACGCTCCTGCTCCAGATGAGGCGGCCTTGAACATATCCGTCTGAGTGATCAGCCAGTTTGTCATGTGCCCGCCAGCACTCCAGCCCAGAGTTCCCAACCGGTCAGGATCCGCTAATCCGATTTTGACACAGTGTTCTACACCGGTCATCACATCATCATCGGCGTGCAGAAAATAGTGGCCCACCATATCTCGGAGGACATCATTGCCATAACCCGTGCTTCCCCTGTAATTGGGTTTGAGGATCGCATATCCTCGTCCGGCCCGAGCATGCGCATAGCTGTCGAACCTGAGTTTGTCCGAACTCTGAGGTCCTCCATGCGTGTGAGCCAGTAAAGGATAGCGCTTGCCCTTTTCATAGTCCACAGGATAGAAAAGAACTCCTTCTACAGCCTGTCCATCGGTGCTCTTCCACTGGATGGCCTCAACCTTGGCCATCTTATAGTTTTCGAGCTCGGGATAGGGATCGTATATCATACGAGGATTGAAATCATCCATGTCGGCAATCCAGAAAGTTGTGGGATTATAGGGGAAATTGACCGAATAGGCGACTGAGTTGATCTTGGGGATATAGTCAAACCCGGAGATGGTGTGTTTCCCATTCGTAAACTGTTTGGCTTTTTTGCTGGTTAGATCCAGTGCAAAGATCTCAACATGCACACCCATGTTGGCATTAAAATAGATTGTCTTTCCATCAGCAGACCAGAAAGCATCGGAGATCTCGTACTTGAAATCTGGCAGCAAAAGCTTGGGTGTTCCACCAGTAGCAGGGACTAAAAAGAGAGCATCTTGAAAATAGTGTTCGAATCTCTCGTTAGTGTCAGCGACAAACAAGATCTGGGTGTTATCCGGAGACAGTGAGAATCTGCTCTCCCAGATATTGTTGTCAGTGATCTTGGTTTTGCTCCCATCTTCGAGATTCAAGAGCCATATTTCAGCATTGAGGGCATCGTCGTAATTAGGGCTGGGTGCTGCGCTGAACAGGATCTTTGTTCCGTCTCTTGAAACTTGGAATCCTCTCATCGTGAAATCGCCATCCGTCAGTTTTTTCTCTGTGTTTGTCTGGATATCGATTGTCCAAATGTGAGTGTTTTTTTCGTTCCTCTCGAAAATAAATGCGTCATCTTTGTCCTCTTTCTTTTGTTCTTCCTCCTCGCTCAAGGGATCTCTGGCCGTAAAATAGATCTTTTTGCCACAAGGGGACCATGTGTGTGAGAGAACGCCGCCCTTATGAGCGGAAAATTCTATGGCCTCGCCGCCGCTGTTATTAAGAAAGAAGATCTGGCGTTCCTCATTGCGTTTGGTGATGAAAGAGACCATCCTTCCATCGGGAGACCACGTGCCGCCACTTTCCCCATCTTTGCCGTTGGTCATTTGAACAAGCCCTTCCCCGTCTGTGTTGAGGCGCCATATGTGAGAGACGGTTCCGTTCTTTTCCCAATCTGCGTTGGTGATCGTAAAAAGGATCTGTTTTCCATCGGGAGAGAGACTGGGGCCTGACACCCGTTTGAGGTTGATGGTGTCGAGAAAAGTCATCGGCTTTTTTTCCTGAGAGAACAAAGCTACGCTCAGAAAAATCGCCGTAAGGGATAGGATCTTTTTTACCTTTAATGTCATGCACTCCTCCTTTTATCGGGTAAAAAAATGCTGTGTTTAAGGCGAGTATATTACTCTAATCTTTGTGCAAAGTCTATTTAGCCTGGATTACTCACGAGTCGAGTGGCGGGACGGGTCGAGTACCACAGCTGCGTGGCAGTGGCCCATCAGAAGAACTTTTTGATAGTGGTGTTCGTATACACTAATGAACACTATAAAACCTGGCAAGCGTATCTTCTATTCGTTTGACTAGAAATGAGAGGATTGCGATGAAAATTTTACTCTGGCTTATACTCTTCGTGCTCTGCTGGCCTTTAGCTCTCTTTGCTCTGATCCTTTATCCGATCATCTGGCTTTTGCTCATCCCTTTCCGGCTTGTCGGTATCACCGTCAGTGCGGTTCTTGACTTTTTTAAGGCAATTATCACTCTCCCAGCCAGACTTTTTAAAAAAATCTAACCAGCTCAAAAATATTCCCCCATCTTATCCGGACGCATCTTCAAAACCGTGATGAATGAAGTTTCGAATGTTCCAATTAGTGATTTCGAAAACACTCTCAGTTTCCCCAGCGAGGAAACGTCGCTCGGTACCGGGCTTCCCTCACATCTCCCCATGGGAGA
>JAGLRY010000443.1 GCA_023135995.1 Candidatus Aminicenantota bacterium
AAGCATGAGTGTTGAAATAAAGGATCTGCATTTCAGCTATGGTAAGCTCAAAGCCCTAGATGGGGTGGATCTTTCCCTGCCGCCAGGAGCCATCGGACTTTTGGGACCCAACGGAGCGGGAAAAAGCACACTCCTCCGCATCCTCCTGGGTTTCCTCAAACCAGAGAGGGGAGAGGGCCGTGTCCTCGGTTATGATATAAAGACACAACAGAGGATGATCCGGCGCTATGTGGGCTATATGCCCGAAGACGATTGTTTGATCACTCACATCGATGCGGTGGCGTTTACATCATATCTAGGAGAGTTGTCTGGAATGCCTCGTCAAGAAGCCATGAAGCGTGCACACGAGGTCCTTTTTTATGTCGGGCTCGAGGAGAGCCGATACCGCAATTTGGAGACTTATTCCAGCGGTATGAGACAACGCCTCAAGCTGGCCCAAGCTCTCGTTCATGATCCCAAACTCATCTTCCTCGATGAGCCCACAAGCGGTTTAGACCCGCATGGACGACAAGAGATCCTGGAGCTCCTCATAGATATTTCATCCAAGAAGGATATTCAGGTGTTGATATCTTCTCATATCCTCTCTGACATTGAGGCCGTGTGCTCTTATGTGCTGATCCTAAACAAAGGGAAGGTGGCTAATCAAGGCGATCTTCAAGCCTTGAAACAACTCGATTACAGTCTTTATGAGCTAAAAGTTAAGGGTGAGACGGAACGTTTCGTCAATACGCTCAGGGCCATGGAGTGGCGCGTCGAAGAAACAGAGGATGGAATGCTTAAAGTGTACATGCCTCCAGGAGAAAGCCCCCAAGAGATTTTTCGTGTGGCGGATGCTGGAGGACATCAAGTCAGGCACTTTGTCAAGAGTCAAACCTCGCTAGAGGACCTGTTCGCAGAGGTGGTGGGAGTCGATTGATGACCATTAAGGAAAAAGGCTATACACACTGGGATGGCGAGTTTTTGAATAAGAAGTTGTCCTGGTTGCCCATCACTCGCTATGGGATCAAGCTGACATTCCGGAAGAAGTTTTTCAAACTCCTTTTTTTCCTAGCCCTTACGCCTGCCGTGCTTTTTCTTGCCGGCATTTACGTCGCTGAGCGAATGGAAGATTTTCAATTTATGATCAGAGAGGGGGAGATGCCCGATTTTCTCAACATCAACCCCGCTTATTTTAAAGCGTATTTTACGAATGACTATATACTTTTTATGATGGTCATGATCCTGGTTTTTTGTGGAGCCGGCCTCATCTCTGATGACCTCAAGTTCAATTCTCTTCAGCTCTATTTTTCACGGCCTATCACTAAAAGGGATTATTTCCTAGGAAAAGCATCTGTCATCGTGTTCTTTCTCTTTTTTGTCACTCTTTTGCCTGGTCTTGTTTTCATCCTGATGAAGTTGCTTTTTGCAGCGAGTTTTGAGTTTCTTTCCACTTATCCGTTACTCCCGTTCTCTGTGATCGGCTACTCCTTCCTGGTTACGATCTTTTTTGCTTTTTATGGGCTTTTCCTTTCATCTGTGAATAAAAACAGAAGATATGTCGCGATTTTGATCTTCGGTTTGTACATATTCTCTGATATTCTCTACGGTATCTTTTTTGGAATCTTCCGCAATGAGTACTTTGCCCTTCTTTCCATAAAGGAGAACCTGAAACAGGCGGGAGCTTTTCTCTTTGCTCAGAAACTGCCCCATGATATCCCCTGGTTCCTATCGTTTGTGATCATCGCAGGATTCTGTATATTGGGAGCCTATGTATTGAAGAAAAAGATCAGAGGCGTTGAGGTGGTCAAATGAAACCCGTAATTGAGGTCCAGAATCTATCCCGCTGGTATGGGAATGTTCTGGGCCTGAGTGATGTCACCCTACAGATCGAACCAGGTATTACCGGCCTTCTGGGCCCCAATGGTGCGGGAAAATCCACATTCTTAAGACTGATAACGGGACAGATAAAACCAAACATCGGTTCTGTTTGGATCTCCGGTCAAAAGGTGAGAAATAACTATACCCTGTTCCAAGACCTCGGAGTCTGTCCCGAGCAGGATTCCTTCTACGATGAATTGTCCGGTTGGCAGTTTCTCACCGGATTATTGAGGCTCTATCATCTATCGAAGTCTGAAATATTGGCCAAAGCAAGCAAAGCGCTGGACATCGTTGAGCTGACGCCGGATAAAGACAGAGTCATAAGATCATACAGCCGGGGTATGCGTCAGAGGTTAAAGGTCGCGCAAGCCATTGCCCATGAGCCGGAGATCCTTATTCTCGATGAGCCTTTAAATGGACTGGATCCCTTGAGCCGGAGGAAGATCATTCGGCTCATCAAATCCTACAAGGAAGAAGGAAAGACGATCGTAGTCTCGAGCCATGTGCTCCCTGAGATCGAAGCCATGACCAAAAGAATCATCCTGATCCATCAGGGAAAGATATTTGCGCAGGGAGATATCCACTATATCAGAGATCTGATCGAGTCGCATCCGCACATCATCTCCATAAAGTGCAGCCGTCCGCGAGAGCTCGTTTCCAAATTCATTCAGCATGACTTTATCTTGAAGGTCAATTTTATCCCTGATGACGATTCGCTTCTGGTCGAGACCAACAACCGGGACAAGTTTTTCGGGCTATTACCCTCTCTTTTTGTGGAGAACAACATCGAAGTGTTTGAAGTAACATCGCCCGATGACAATCTTCAAGCTGTTTTCGACTATTTGATAGGACAGTGAGTATGACGCAGAGCAATGTTGGGAAATTGAAACATCTATGGAATTCCGTATGGGATGTTTTTTACTTCTTCTTTCCCCTAGTAAGAAGAGCGAGGAAATCGAAAGTTTTTTATTTCATCAGTTTTCTGCCTGTCATCTTAGCCGGGATTTTCAAGTTTTCTCAGATATTTACGGGGCATCCCAGGTTTGAAGGGATCTACATCTTCTCCAACATGATCATGGGGTTCTATCTCCAGTTCTTGATCCTGATATTGGCACTGTTTTACGGGACCTCGGTATGCTCTGAAGAATTGGAGGGTAAAACTCTGACTTATCTAACCACACGTCCCGTCCCCAAATCAGCGATCATCTTGGGGAAATATGCCGCTTACACGACGTTGATCGCTCTGATGGTTGTTTTTGGTTTGGTTTTTGCTTTTCTGATCCTGAATGTGGATGATCTGCTGAATTTTTCTCTGTATAAGATCCTGTTCAGAAGTATGGCCGTTCTGGTTCTTGGCCTGATCTGTTACACCGCTTTCTTCACGATGATCGGAACATTCTTAAAGCGGTCGATCATGTTCGGATTGATTTTCAGTTTTGGTTGGGAGAATGTGATCCAGTATTTCCCTGGGTCAACGCAGCGATTCGCCATTGCCCATTATCTGAAGTCTTTGTTGCCTACCACACAGGCGAGCGAAGGATTTGCGTTCCTGCTCTTTCGTCTGGAACCCACTCCTCCAACGCTGGCTGTATTGATTTTATTCCTGATAACCGCTGTGTTTCTTACTCTAGCCTGCGTAATTTTCTCCTGGCAAGAATACATCCTTCAGGATTAAATCCCCATCGCTAATGGTAAACTCTGAAAAATTACTTAGGTCAGTCGATATCTTCTGGGATAGCGCTTTTGAGCTTGTTCAGGAGCTCTTCGGGAAGGCTGCAGTAGATTTTGACATGGTCTGCCGTCGAAGAGATCTCGATCTTATTGAGCAATTCTCCGAGTTCAGGCTTTTGCGCAGCAGCCATGCCACCGAGCGCTTTAAAACCGTTTAATGCGTCTGCAATTTTTTTGTTGTTCTCTTCGTCTTCGCTCATAAGCTTTATTTCTGCCAGGACATTCTGGTTTTTGTAGTCGAAAAGCAGTGTCGCGGCTTTGACCGCTTCGAAGCTGGACATCATGGGATTCTCTGATGCCGCTTTTTCTAAGGCTTCTGAGGGGATGAGGATTGCACCCCATAAGATGCCCTCTTTGTTGGTCTTAGCCAGAAGGTCGGCAAGGGCCTGGTTTTTATAGATATTGTCCGCTTTTTTCTGTGAGATGTCGATGACGGACTTAACTTCGTTTTCGTTCCCGACAACAATGTTCGAGCTATCCAAAAACGCGAACGCTCCCTCTTCATCCTCATCTCCTTTGAAAGCATAAAG
>JAGLRY010000444.1 GCA_023135995.1 Candidatus Aminicenantota bacterium
TTTATGACGGCAAATCTGCTCGCACACTGCGATCTGTTTGCAACAGGTGTGGCCCGGAGTGGGGCCTACAACAGGACATTGACACCTTTTGGATTTCAGAATGAGCGGAGGACCCTCTGGGAAGCCCCCGAGATCTATTTCAAAGTATCCCCATTCATGCATGCTCACAAGATCAACGAGCCGATCCTGCTCATCCATGGAGAGATCGATAATAACTCAGGGACATTCCCCATCCAATCCCGACGGTTATTCCACGCTCTCAAGGGTCATGGTGCAACCGTTCGCTTGGTCTTCCTGCCGCACGAAAGCCACGGTTACAGGGCTAAAGAATCCATCCTTCATGTTTTGGCTGAGCAAATTGAGTGGTTTGATAAGTATGTAAAAAATAGATCACAGTGAGATGTAGGGTCCGTTCCCCGAACGGACCGTTTGGGAAACGGTCCCTACAAAAAACGGAATAGATGCGCGATGTTGATGTAGGGTCCGCTCCCCGAACGGACCGAAATAGGAATGTTTTTTTGTATTAAAATAAAATAAGAATGGATTTTTAAGGGGAAATAAAAATGATAGACCCAAAATGTGCGACCTGCAAAACCAAACTGTGTCTCCAGGGTGTAACGGACGAAGATATGTTGCCTTCATACTGCCCGACGAAGAACCTCAGAGAATTGATCGAAGATGTGAAAGCAAAATACCAATCCGAAGAACTAGTGAATTTTTTTCAATGTTCTGCGCTGCTTGAGAAGGAGTGCTACGATGCAAAAGCTGCAAGAGAGGAAGGGCGCATTGTTCCGCTTCGGCCCCGAATCAAGGAAATCGCAGAATTTGCAAAAAAAATCGAAACACAGAAAATAGGACTGGCCTTTTGCAGCGGCCTTCATGACGAAGCTAGCCGGGCCAACAAAATTCTTGAAGGTCACGGATTGGAAGTCGTGTCGGCGATGTGCAGTTGCGGGGCGCTTGATAAAACAGCCGTCGGGCTGCCCGAGGAATACAAGATCAGGAGTCCAGAAAATTTTGAGGCGTCATGTAATCCTTTGATGCAGGCAGAGCTTCTCAACAGGGCCAAGACGGCCTTTAATGTTTTGGTCGGCCTGTGTGTAGGTCATGACATGCTGTTCACCAAATATTCCGAAGCTCCCGTCACAACACTCATCGTCAAAGACAGGCTGACTGGTCACAATCCGGTCATCACCCTGTATTCGCGCTATCACAAGGATCTTGTGTAGCATACTTCTTTATTTATGCGTCGTTCCCATATTAAATGTAGGGACCGTTCTTCATGTTGATGTAGGGACCGTTCCCCGAACGGTCCGAAAAGGGCTGGGCGCGATATGCTCCACAGGCTCTATGAGGAATCAGCCCATTCTGGGAATAAATCCTACATGTCTCCTATCTATAACTGAATACACTGTTCCCATACGACTAAATAACCTGGATTTGTTGAAGATATGCAACCAAAGATATACAATATTAGTACAGAAATCTTAAATGTATACCCTTAAACTTCGATCAAAGGAGGGAACTGTGAAAAAAACAATCTATGCCCTGATGACCATATTGATAGTATCCACAATAACTCTTTCGGCGGGACATCATTCAATAACAAGCCAGAAGATCAGAGTGACAACAAAAGAAATCACTCCTTTTTCCTATGTCAGTATCCGCCACCAAGGACCTTTATCTGATTTCGAAACAGCCGTTGCCATCCTGATGAGCAACCTCGGCCGCCAGAACATTGCCCCTGCAGGCAATATGTTCGCCATCATGCATAAGATCCCTGAGGAAGGAAAGGAGATTACACTTGATTGGGAAGTCAGTTTCCCAGTTACAGCTCAGGTGTATCCCCAGCCTCCTTTGACTAAGGGTTTTTGGGAACACCCGCTTGTAGCATCGGCAACACATACGGGCCCAGCTTCGTCGATCGGTGAAGCTGTCGATGAGATGTTCTTATGGGTAGAAGAAAACGGCTATTCTATGGCAGGCCCAGTCGTGGCAGTGTTTCTGAACATCGGCGATCCGGATACCATCCCCAGCCGATTACAGACCGAGATCTGGGTTGCCATC
>JAGLRY010000445.1 GCA_023135995.1 Candidatus Aminicenantota bacterium
TGAGCTTGTCCGCAGCTTGAAATTCTCCCTCAGCATGGATAACCTTGGCTCTTCTTTCTCGTTCTGCCTCTGCCTGTTTAGCGATGGCCCTGACCATATTGTCTGGCAGGTCGACGTGTTTCATTTCGACGAGTTGAACTTTGATCCCCCAAGGGTCGGTGTGTTCATCGATGATCTCTTGGAGCTGGATGTTCAGTTTTTCTCTTCCTGAAAGAAGGTCATCAAGCTCCACCTCACCTAAAACACTCCTGAGGGTTGTCTGGGCCAGCTGAGATGTGGCGAAAACAAAGTCTTGAACTTCTAGGACTGCACTTTGGGGCTCCATAACCCGGAAATAGACCACGGCATTGACCTTGACCGATACGTTGTCCCTGGTGATGACATCCTGAGGCGGGATGTCCATGACTACGATACGTAAACTGACTCTGACCATCCGGTCGATCGGAGCGAACACAAAGATCAATCCTGGACCTTTCGGTTTGGCCAACACACGTCCAAGCCGGAAGATCACGCCTCTTTCATATTCTCTCAAGATTTTGATCGAATTCAGGAGATAGAGCACGATGATAGCGCCGGCGATTACTGGAAAAGTTATCATTTTTGCCTCCTCATAGGGGATCTTAGGATTTTTTTTAACTCCTATACCCCTTAGTTATTTCAAAATTATTTCCTCTTGCTTGTGTTTATACCATAAGACTGGATAAAGAGCTATCAGAAATATCTACACTTTAGTGACTTTGATTTTTAAATTCTCGAGGACCTCACTGACCTTCACTTTTGCCCCCTGCGGGATGTCTTCCTGCGCTTCCGCATTCCAGATCTCCCCATGGACAAAAACCTTGCCCTCTGGATTGAGTTCGGTCCGGGCCGCTCCGATTTTACCGACGAGACCTTCTCTTCCCGTGAGGGCTTTCTTCATATGGACGTGTACGGCCAGTATGATCAGAAAGAGAAAGATCAGAGAAAGACCGATGGCAACAGGGATGATGAACTTAAGACTCGGGCGTAATTCAGGGATCGGAGCGTCGATGAGCATGATAGATCCTATGACCATTGCCAATACTCCTCCTACAGATAAGATACCATAGCTTTGAACTTTAAGCTCTAAAATAAACAGGCCTATGGCTAGCAGGATCAAGATCAGACCCACATAATTTATGGGCAGAATCTGGAATGAAAAGATGGCGACAAGAAGACATAATCCTCCGATCACGCCTGGAAGAATCGCTCCAGGATTCGAGAACTCAAAATACAATCCCAATAATCCAAGCATTAGAAGGATGTACGCAAGGTTCGGGTTTGAAATGGTCAGAAGGAACTTTTGTCTGGCTGTCATGGGCAGGTCGACGACCTCTTCGTCTTTGAGGTCCAATATTATCTCCTCTCCATCGAATTTTTGAATCGTCTTGTTGTGGAAAAAATCGATGATCTCCTGTTCGTCCTTTGCGATCAAGTCGATAAGGCCCCCCTCTAATGCTTCCTTTTCTGTGTAAGAGAGACTCTCCCGGACAGCGTCTTCGGCCATCTTTGCGTTCCGGCCTCTTTTTTCCGATATAGACTTGATGTATGAAGCCGCATCATGTGTGACCTTATCGGCCATGGTCTCGTCCATCTGCTGTCCAGTGATCGAAACACCCACAGGATGGGCTGCACCCGTGTTGGTCCCTGGGGCCATAACGAAGAGATCACAGGCAACGCCTATAAAGAATCCTGCAGATGCGGCGCGAGCACCACTGGGACTCACAAAGACCACAACTGGGGTTTTGGTGCTCAGGATCTTTTCGATGATCTCTCTCATCGATGTATCCAGACCGCCCGGTGTGTTGAGTGAGATAATGATGAGGCTGGCATTCTCCCTATCCGCTTTTTCGAGGGATTTCAAGATGTATTCTGAAGTGATGGGATGAATGGGGGCGTTAACCGTGATCTTAATGATAGATCCGTAGCCCAGAGTCGTCAGACACAGAATGAGAAGGACGGGGAAGAAGTATCTTTTCACCTTGATTTTATTATAGATAGGCGCTCTGGCCAAGTCAATGCTTTATATTCGAGATGGGGACGCTTTTCGAGGATGCATTTCCAAATCCGTGATGTCATGGTGAAGTTTCCTCGCTGGGGAAACTGAGAGTGTTTTAGATTGGTTAGTGGAAAGAAAGTCTACTACCATTGCAACAGAAGTCCTTATAAAGACAAGAAAACAGGTGAAATGAAGAAGTGTGATGCTCCATGGATGCTAGAGGATATTGTTGAAGAAGAGATGTGGAATGAGAATGTTGAAAAGATGATTGATGTAGTTGACAGCTTGAAGGACTTTGAAAAGAAATTTAAAAAAGCTAATGACAAAACCAGAAAACTAATGATAAAGTTGATGACAAAGAAAATCATAGCTAATTTTTACAAGGGAGACCTACCTATGAAGGTTGTTCCACAGCATAACAGAATGCAATTGTATTCTGTTTGGTGTGATGAATTTCAAACTCTATTTGATGTTGGAATAGTGAAAAAAGCAGAAGAATGGGACAAAACACACAAGCAAAAATACACACTTCCAAAGCCAAAGAAGACTAAATTATCTAGCAAAGAACAGAAGCTTGACTTTTTATTTTCAATAAGTTAAATATTATAGGGAAAAGGAGATTCGGATGATCAAGAATGATATTGCCCTCGCCGTCGAAGATAGGTCTGAATTCAGCAGGGCTAAATCATTACTCATTGTTGAAACAATTCTGGCGTCTTTGAAAGAAGCCTTAATCAACGATGAAAAAATTGAGATCAGAGGGTTTGCCAGCTTAAAAGTTGTGGATAAAAAGACTGGATATGGACGGGATATCCGGAGGAAAAAGCAAATCAAGATAAAAAAGGGGAAACGGATCAAATTTAGACCCGGTCAAGATCTCAAAAACCTCACTTAACTTGTGTAATCCTGGAACTCCAACACTCCATTCTTTAATATCTCTCGTCAAT
>JAGLRY010000446.1 GCA_023135995.1 Candidatus Aminicenantota bacterium
GTCGATACGCACGCATTTGCCAAAGTCCTTTCCGGGGATGAAACGATTGCTACCTTCGTTGATAGCTTTCCCGATATTTTAGCCGGGAAGGATTTTAAAAGCTTCATAAAGAGAGCAAAAAAAGCCAAAGAAGGGAATAAACCCATTATCTTTGCCCTGGGCGCACATGTGATAAAGGTGGGTCTGAATCCTCTGATCGTTGATCTGATGAAATCGGGGTGGATAAGCGCTCTGGCTCTCAACGGAGCTGGAATAATACATGACTTTGAAATCGCATTTGCAGGACATACCTCTGAGGATGTAGCCGCCCAAATCAAGGACGGGCAGTTTGGAATGGCCAGGGAGACAGGAGAGCATTTAAACAAAGCGATAGCTAAGGGATCGAAGAAAAATTTGGGATTGGGTGAGGCCGTCGGAGCGATGATCTCTTCCTCCAATTTTCCTCATAAAGGCCTCAGCCTTTTGTCTTGTGCTTATGACCTCAACATTCCTGTGACCGTTCATGTCGCTCTGGGAACGGATATCATCCATTTTCACCCCGACGTCAACGGGGCCGCTATCGGTAAAACCTCCCTCAATGATTTTTTTCTGTTTTGTTCCCTTGTTGAAAGATTGGATGGGGGAGGGGTGTTTGTGAATGTCGGGTCCGCAGTCGTTTTACCCGAAGTCTTCCTCAAGGCCGTGTCTTTCGTCAGGAACAGGGGCAGCGTTCTCAAAAACTTTTCCACGGCTGTTTTTGATTTTAATCTCCATTACCGTCCCTACGAAAATGTTGTCCGAAGACCTTTGATGAATAAAAAGGACGGATTTTACTTCATCGGACACCATGAGATTATGATCCCACTCCTTGCCGCTTCCTTAAAATCAACTTCCATATAGGAGTTGATAATCCATCATAAGATTTCGGAAGACGATCTCTGTCTGCTCTATTGTGTTTTGGATTCTTCCAGAAGTGTCGATGCGGTAATCGGCGAACTGGGCCTTTTTCTTGGGGTCCATTTGACTTTGGATTTTTTTTAGTGCGTCTTTGTGACTGATTTGATCGCGCTCCATCAAACGCGTTATTTGTATCTCTTTTTTACAAGACGCGATGATGATCCTATCAAAAAAATCGGCAAAACCCGCTTCGATCGTCAGGGCCGCTTCAGATACAAATATCTTATAATCACCCTCTTTCCTGAGTGTGTGGATGATTTCCCTTTTCTTTTCGAATACGAGGGGATGAATGATGTTATTGAGGAATAGCCGTTCTTTGTCATCAGAAAATACGATCTCCCCCAATTTTGAACGGTTGATCGTCTTGTCGGGATTGAGGATTTCTTGTCCGAAATGGGCGACGACCGCTTCCCATGCAGGATTCTCGGGATCCATGAACTCGCGAGCGACGAGATCAGCATGGTGGATGTAACACCCGAGCTCTTCAAGGACTTCTGCAATTACACTCTTACCTGAAGCAATTCCCCCTGTTAGAGCGACAGTGAGCATATCGAAGACGTGTCTCGGGCAGGATGCGCGATTACCGTTTTGATCGACCTATTTCTCTTCGTCCTCAAACTGGAAGTCTTCATCAAAACTGAGGGCGATACCCTGCTTTTTCCCCTCCTTGTCGAGCTTTTGGAGCCGGACTGTGAGCCCACCAAGACGGAGCTTGATTTTTTTCCCTTCTGTGACTTTGCTGGGAATTTCAACTACAAGATTAAGCTTGGAGCCAACGGTGATACCAGATTCCAGAGAAAAGTAGGCCCCCCCGGAGCTTATGTTTTCGAGTATTGTCTCTTCTTTAAATTTTGATCCTTCTGGCAGAGTCCCCTCTACGATGGCAGACAGAGGAAGTTCAAAACGCCATTCTTGGCGACGGTCGGCGTTTCGGTCTATACGAGGAAGGATGGTTTTTGATTTTTTTTCATCGTTTGATTTTTTTGATTCTTTTTTCATTGTTCCTCTACTCCCCAATGGTTTAAAAGAGCGCAGAATTAATAGCGTATAGTGCCAACTGAAGACGGCTGTGTGTGTCAAGCTTAGCATAAATACTTTTGATGTGGGATCTTACGGTGTTCTTGCTGATAAACATTGCTGAGGCGATCTCATCATTGCTTTTGCCCTGGCCGATGAGTCTAAGAACTTGAAATTCTGTGGGAGTGAGCTGGTCGAGTGTTTTTTCTTTGAGATCACGTCCTACTACAGAAATGATTCGGTCCATTATGCTGCTCATCTTATCTCTTGGCAACCATATTTCTTCTTTGTCGATGATCCGGATGGCTTCGGGAAGTTGGTTGGCTGGATCGTTCAGGTCGAAGTATCCTCGTACGCCCACATTCATGAGGCTCACGACCTCTTCATGGGAAGGGATGATTCCCAGGAGCATAAGCTGTGATTTCTTGTCGTCTTCTGAAATATCCCTGATGGCTTTGCATATCTCTCGGATATTGGGTAATGGTTCAGAATTTGCAAAAAGGACGATGTTTGGGCGGAGTGTTTTTATGGATTCCAAAAACGACTCGATCGTGCTTTTTTCAATATTCACGACTTCCAGTTCTTTATCCGCATCGATCGCTTTTAATATTCCCGAGAGGATCAGGTCAGAAGTGCAATAGATCAGAACACTGATTTCTTTAGAATCTGATACTTGAGATTTCTTATTGTTCATTGCTATCTCTTCTTTTTCCCCCTTTAGATGTATTCATTTACCTTTCATTTTTGAGGATATGTTATAAGAACAAAATTTTTATGTCAAGAACCTTCAGTGCCTGTTCTGCTCTTAGGGTTTTTAGATCTCTTTCATTTTTTAAATTTAGCCTGGATTATTCACGAGTTGAGGCCAACCCACCCCACCCATTCACAAAGGTGGAGGCAGTGGCCCATGAAGTTTGGTTGG
>JAGLRY010000447.1 GCA_023135995.1 Candidatus Aminicenantota bacterium
CCCTACACAGATGACCCGGAAAAAACGGGGATTTTTGTTTCGGATATGTACCCCAAAGGAATCATGGAACAAAGGATTCGCCAGGCCGATCGATCCGGGCTTCAGATCGCCATCCACGCCATAGGAGACAAGGCCAATCATGTCATCTTGGATATCATGGAAAGGGTGATCGCTGATGGTGGCCCTAGAGACCGCCGCTGGAGGATAGAACATGCCCAGCATTTGATCCCTGAGGACATCCCCCGCTTTGCGAAGCTGGACATCATTGCTTCCGTGCAGCCTTATCACGCGATCGATGATGGCCGATGGGCAGAGACAAAGATCGGCAAGGAGAGGACGAAATATACGTATGCGTTTAAATCTTTCCTCAACGCAGGAGTTCTCCTGGCGTGTGGCTCTGACTGGACTGTTGCTCCGCTCGATCCCATATCCGGAATTTACGCCGCTGTGACACGCCGGACCCTGGACGGCAACAATATCGATGGTTGGATCCCCGAACAAAAGATCTCTTTGGAAGAAGCCATAAAAGGATATACAATAAACGGCGCATATACAGAATTTGCCGAAGCTATGAAGGGCTCTGTCCAAGAGGGTAAAGTTGCTGACCTTGTTGTGCTAAGCCAGAATCTTTTTGAGATCCCTCCAGAGAATATCCTTGATACAGAGGTTTTGATGACCATATTTAACGGAGAGATCCTCTACCGAAAATGATCGTTATCTATTTTGCTGTTCTTGTTATCGCCTTTGCAGTGTTGTTTAAGTGTGCCGATTTTTTTATCCAGGGGGCTTCGGCGATCGCTGAGATCTTGGAGGTCCCCAAGATGGTCATAGGGATCGTACTTGTAGGACTGGCGACAACAGCGCCTGAATTTGGCGTGTCTGTGATGTCTTCATTTTTGGGGAAGCCCGAGTTTGCCCTAGGGAATGCAGTGGGATCCGTGATCTGTGATGATGGAGTTGCGCTCGCGTTTGCCGCGATCCTGGCACCAACCGTCATCTTTGTGAATTGCCGGATGCTCAAGATCATAGGGCCTTTTTTGCTCGCCATAGATTTTATTGCGTATGGATTGGCACGTGATGGCGTTATCAGCCGTGTCGATGGATTGATCTTGATCGGCCTACTCGGGGTGTATTTTGTGTTGATCTTCAAAATTCCTCATTTTCGGTCGGAACACCACCGAGAAAAGAAGGAAAGTGCCGAACAGATAAAAACGAGTGTGATTTCGGAAAAAATACATCAACTGAAACGTCCTGTATCGGTTTTTGGGCTTGGATTGATCGGAGTTATTCTGACAACCCGCGCTATCTTATGGTCAGCGGAGAATATTGCCATTCACTTTTCTGTTTCCGAGATCGTGATCGGAGCCACTATTCTTGCTTTTGGAACATCTCTTCCTGAAATAAGCACGTGTATTGTGGCGGTTCTCAAAGGCGAAAGCGAGATCGCTGTGGGTAATATCCTCGGTGCAGATGTTCTCAACATCTTGTGGATCATCGGTGTGGCTTCGATCGTCAGACCCATTCAGGTCGAATTGGATATCATAAATTTCGCGTTTCCATTCATGATATTTATCGTCGCTGTCATGCTTGTGAGCATGCGGATAGGCTGCCGCCTGACAAAGATAAAGGGGGTCATTCTGTTTGCGATTTATCTTGTCTACCTCTTTTTTACCTTAAAATTCTTTACATAATGTGACTCCTTTTTTTCAATATAATCAATAATAACCAATAATGTTGACTTCATAGTGATATTTGGTTAGATTATTTCTCCTTTAGACTCA
>JAGLRY010000448.1 GCA_023135995.1 Candidatus Aminicenantota bacterium
CATAACGACACGGCCCAGATTTTTTAGCTTTTGGTGCTTCAAGTAATAACGAACGATGATCCCTCCCATGGAATGGGTGACAAAATGTATCTTGGATGGCAATTGTTCACCGAGTGGTTCGAGAATATCGTTTAATGTCACGGAGGCCAGGTATTCGATGGTATGATCGGTAGAAGAATAATCCACATTGACGACAGTGTAGCCATGGCTTAACAGGCTTTCTTCCATCTTTTCCATGGATCCACTCGATCGTCTGAGCCCATGAAGTAAAACAACATGAGCATTGATCTTTGTGTCGGGAGTTGGATTGGGCTCTTTCTCACACTGCACAAAGACAAGAATGAATGAGATGAGAAAAACACATCCAATTATTGATGGGACTTTTTGCATAAAGTCTGCTTTGTATTTATCCTAACGACGTCGTCTTTCCCGATAAAAGTGAAGTTTTCCCTCGTAAAGCTGGTATCCACCTTCATTGATAAGCGACATTACGGCCTTTTGATCGCTCCTCATACGCGCACAGCCGCATTCGCCCTTTTTGTTGATGGCTCTGAATGTTTCGCCAGGGAGGAAATCGGAATTGATGGCTTTATATTTGGCGGCAATCATGTTTACGGCATCGTCACAAGCCTGTTGGGGCGTTCTGTCTTCTTTCATGCGCATAACCATGTAGTAGGACGCACAGGATTTGATCACATCCTCGCCTCTACCTGTAGCGGCAGCGGCACCGATTTCATTATCCACATATAGTCCGGCGCCGATGATCGGAGAATCCCCCACGCGGCCGGGGATTTTGAATGCCAGGCCACTGGTGGTTGTCACGCCCGCGATATCGCCGTTCTTGTCTATGGCCAAGACGTTTGTTGTGCCCGCAGGGCGATCAAAGTCAAAATCGTTATTCGAGCCGGCTTCCTCATTTTTTTTCTTCTTCAAATGTTCCGGAGGCCCCCAATCATCTCGGTCACTCACCCGTTCTCTCCACTGAACCCAAATTTTCCGTGCCTTTTCTGTCAGTAAGTTGTTCTCCTCAAATCCCCAAGTCTTAGCAAATTCTAGGGCATCCTTCCCCACCAGCATCACATGGTCTGTGCGTTCCATAACAACGCGGGCTACAGAACAGGGTGTCTTTATATTTTCAATGCAGGCCACAGATCCAGCGCTGTAGGTTTTCCCATCCATAATGGAGGCATCAAGTTGGACCACACCGTCCTCGTTGGGCAAGCCTCCGTAACCAACGCTCATTCCTTCGGCATCCAACTCAATGATGTTGGCGGTTTTTTCAACGGCATCCAGAGCAGAACCTCCATCCGCCAATATTTTCCAACCTGTTTCTGATGCTTTTTTTCCGGTTTCGTTTGTGTGTGCTACAATCATCATTGGGGTGCGGCCTGACGGACTCGCCTTAAAAACAGGAAGTTTATTGAAGAAGAGTGCTCCTGCACCAAATCCAAAGCTCTGATTGAAGAAGTTCCTCCTGGATATTTTTTTCGCCATCACATGACCTCCTAAATTTTCAACATAGTTAATCTTAAATACACTATTCTCTTTGGACAAAAAGTCAAGATATTTTCACATATCTGTAAAATGTAGGGACCGTTTCCCAAACGGTCCGTTCGGGGAACGGACCCTACAAAAAATAGAACCGTCCCCTTTTCTCTTTACCTCTGGGAAAAGGGGACTGTCCCCTTTTTTTGTGAGAAGTGGGCTTGCTTATCATTCTTTGAGCGATTCTATTCGAAGAGGTAACTATTCACCGGGTGCATTTTTGGATAAGATTATCGTGTCCCATTTTTAAGAGCAACTTTTTGTACCTGGGATCGGCTTTAACAGGACCAAAGACTGGCACTACAGTAAAATAGATCATGTTGCCATCACGTTCTTCATAGGCTTTCTCGAACCATGCAAAAGACTTATCTATTTCCCCAAGAACAATATAGATCAAAGCAATCCAAAAGGAGGACACATATCCTTTTTTGGAACGCTCTTCGAGTTCAGCCAGGAGCTCGTATACCTTTTCTTTTTTTCCAGCCGAAGCATAGAGCCAACCCATATTTCCGACAGCCGCCACAGCACGAGGGCCGACCTCAAGCATTTTCTCTCCATAGGCTATCGCCTCATCATAGTCCCCTTTGAGCGCATAGGCTGTTGCTAACGATAGGTAGAGCAATCCATAGTTTGGCTCGAATTCATAGAGCGCCTCGAATTTATTTATAGCGCTTTCATAATCCCCTTTAAATATGTCCATGAATCCCAAACGTATTTTGATGAGAAAATTGAGGGGGTCCAGCTCAAGTGCCCGTTCGAGTTGAACAGTGGCCGTCTCAAGATCTGCCATCATGTATGTCCAGTAAAATTCAAACCACTGGTATGCGACCGCTGAATTGGGATTGAGCTCGATAGCTTTTTGGAAGTATTTCTTGGTGGCTTTGCGGTCCCAATCATAGGACAACGCAACCAGTCCCAACGATACATACGCTTCAGCCAAATTTGGATCAAGCTCGAGCGCTTTTTGGGCGGCATCCCTCGCTTTTGGCATCGCATCTTTATTGGGAAGGATGTCAAAACCCGTTGAAAGCAAGGTATAAACCTCTGCAATTGATGCATAGGCAAGCGCGTAATTAGGATCTTGTTCTATGGCTTGTTCATAATAAGTCAACGCCCTGTCCACCTCAAACTTGTTCAAACAGTAACGCCCCTTGAGATACAGATCATAGGCCTCAAAATTGACTGGGCGATGCTCTTCGGGTGGTTTCTTGAGCACATCGAGGGCGATCATCAGTTTATCCATAATTTTTTCTGTGATCTCGTCTTGGATGGCGAACACATCCTCCATGTTGCGGTCGTATCGATCTGACCAGAGGTGATAACCGTCTTTGACTTTGATCAACTGGGCTGTGATACGAATCCGATTGCCGACTTTTCTTACGCTTCCCTCGAGGAGACTGTCGACATTCAACTTCTCGCCGATCTCACGAATATCAACTTTTTCACCTTTGAAAGCAAAAGATGATGTCCGGGCAACGACGTGTAGGTCCGTGATCTTAGTCAGGGCATTGATGAGGTCCTCAGCTAATCCATCGCTGAAATACTCGTTCTCCGGATCGGCACTCATGTTCACGAATGGGAGAACCGCGATGGAAGGTTTATCTGCTACTGTTGAAACGGATTTACGGCCCACAGACTTTAAATCATCCAGCATGGCATCCATATCGCCATACCGCTTTTTTGGGTCTTTCTCAAGAGATTTCTTTACGATCTTCTCTAACTCCTGCGGGATATCCTTTCTTATCTTTGTGATGGGCACGGGGTCTTCATTCAAAATAGCGTAAAGAACAGCCTGGTCATGCGTGACCTTAAAAGGGCGCTCTCCTGTGAGCATCTCATAGAGCATTGCCCCAAGAGACCAGATATCTGTTCTGTGGTCGACTTTTCCGCCCTTTACCTGCTCGGGTGACATATAGGCAGCAGTGCCCATGATCGTTGCTGTTTTTGTGAGGTCAACTCCCCAGGACAGCTTAGCTAGGCCAAAATCCATGATCTTGGCCTGGCCTTTTGTAGTCAACATGATGTTGGCAGGTTTGATGTCTCTGTGAATGATGCCCTTTTCGTGCGCCTCCTGAAGACCATCGGCGACCTGGATGGCAATTGCAAGAGCTTCTTCAAGTTCTAAAAGACTTGGTTTAAATCTATCCTTCAGATTTTGGCCCTCGATATACGCCATGACAATAAAAGTTCGACCATCAATCTCATCGATTTCGTAGACAGTACAGATATTCGGATGGTCCAATGCAGCAGCCGCTTGAGCTTCCTGTACAAAGCGCTCTTTGGCTTCAGGATCAGCTGTGAATTCTTTGGGAAGAAACTTAAGCGCAACTTCCCGCCTCAGTTTCGTATCCTCTGCTTTATACACAATCCCCATCCCGCCTTCGCCGATCTTTTCGAGGATCTTGTAGTGAGAGATGGTTTTACCGATCACAATTCAAACTCCGTTTTGTCTACGCAAACCATTAAAATTAACTCAATGTCTTTTTATATTAAATTCTTCAATTTTATTGGCAAGATTTTTCCCGCTAGATCAAAATGCTTATCCCTATGAACGAGAGTGATTTTATGAATCTTTGCACAAGAGAGAATGATGATGTCTATGTTTGGAATTTTGATGCCTTTTCTTCTTAAATCAAAGGCAATTTTTTGAGACTCTTCCCAAATTTCCTGATCAATAAAAATCTCTTGTAAAGCATCCAGCCTGAGTTTCAAGCGAGCGAATTCATTCCTTGTTTTCGTCCCAGCCAAGAGTTCAAGCTTTATTATAGGATTGATGACAACTTTATCTTTATCAAGCAAACGTTCTACATAAGACTTGATCTTTGGAACATATTTCGTTCTTAAAGCAAAAATCCAAACAGAGGTATCGATCAGATAACGATCATTCATCTTCGCGCATCTTTTCGAGATCTTTTAATGACAGATCTAAATCAAACGTCCCCAACTCCTTCTTGAATAAATCACGATTGATGGACCTGACAAGTTCTCTAAGCCCGTATTCGATGACCCTTTTTTTTGTTTTTGCCCCAGATAATTTCATCGCCTTTTCCAGGAGTATCTCGTCGATTTCAACGGTTGTTTTATGCATAAAAACAATCTCCTGTTTATGTAAATTATTTATATAATTATAATATGTCTAATTATTATGGTTGTCAATAAAAAGTTTTTTCTCCCTATAATTATCATAGGCGCATCTTTTTCATCATAGCTTTAAAACGAGGGTCTGATCGCAGACGTTCATCTTCCAGATAAAGATCTAAGAAAACCAAAAGATGATCGCGCTCTTCATAAGCTTTTTCCAAATATTCAAAGGCTTTGTCTGTGTTACCAAATTGAGCGTATAAGAGTACGATACAGAATGAAGGCACATGGATTTTCTTTTTCCGTTCAAGCAACTCTGAAAGGATTTTTTCGGCCTTCTCT
>JAGLRY010000449.1 GCA_023135995.1 Candidatus Aminicenantota bacterium
CGTGCTCCAAGGATGACATGCTTTTGCAGGCGTTTTTTCTCCTTAGGATTTAATCTTCCGGGTTTATCCAAAACGTCATAAGCAATTCCAATCTTGCCGATGTCATGAAGAAGCCCTCCCCTGTGTAAGTTATCCAAATCTTCGGGAGAGAGCCCAAGGACTTTCCCTATTTTAAGTGCGATTGTTGTGACCCTCTCAGAGTGACCGGCAGTCCATGGAGATTTCGCATCGATAGCTCTTGCAAGAGCCTTGAGTGTACCCAAGTTAGATTGATTCAACTCCTCAATCAACCGCACGTTTGACAACGCCACGGCTACCTGATCAGCCAATTGTCGTGCCTGTGAGATGTCTTCCTCCGGCAGATCGGGAGATTGGGAATAGCCAAGTGTGATGATTCCGGAGAGTGAGTTTTTGATAAACAACGGAAGAACTAAAAAGGACCGAATATTCTTTTCCGCTAACGAAGCCAAATACTTAGGAATGCCTTTTTCCTCTGATATGAATAGATGATCGGAATTATAGAGTACTTCAATCTCCTCGTTCTCAATTTTCACTGATTCTGTGTATTCCTCATGGCGAGGATTTCCCGTATGGATATATGTTCGAACGGTTTTTTCGCTGTTTGGGTCCAATAACGAAATACCCACAGAATCGCAGGGAAATACCTGACGCATTTGTGTGTTGACGACTTTGACGATTTTTTTTGTCTCCAATGCAGAGAGAATGGCCCGGTCAATATCAACCATTGCAGTCAATGTTTTAAACTGTCTCCCCAGATGGCTGGCCATGGTGTTGAAGGAATTTGCCAAGTCTGCAAATTCATCATGACTACGCACTTCAACTTGACTATCAAAATCTCCTTGTGCAATTCGCTGTGTTCCTTCTTTGAGTTTCTCAAGGGGGATCATGCTCTTTCTTATTTGATTAACGCTGAGAAACAATACAACCCAAAGAGTGATCAGAATTATCCAGGGAAATGTATTTTTGAAATTTGCAAGAGGTGCTAGCATAGAAGCCTTTGATTTAAAGACTATCACTCTCCAATCGGGCGAAAAAAACTTGCTCATCAAAAAAAGTGACCAAAAGCTAGCCAAGTATTGTTCATCTCTATAATCCCACTCAAATTGTCCAGCTGAGCTCGATTGCATCTGAAACATCACTGGTTTAGGGAGTTTGATGTCTTCTCCGAATGACGAAAAAAGCACACTCGCTGGAGAGTCTAAGATACAGAGTGCCGTAGCAGGAGGAAGTGGATTCTCATAACCCATAAACCAGAGATATATGGGATCGATTTCAGCTAAGGTCACACCTTTTTTCTCGTCTTGAAGATCAAACGCTGAACACATGAATATTCGTGATTCATCTTTTAAAAATGGCTTGGTCAGGATTACTGTTTCGCCCGAAAATATCTTTTCTTTATCTGTGAAACTGAGGACAGGAGGATCGGAAATTTGACCGAATAAACTGATCGATTGTCCCTCATGAGTGAGCCACACAAGACCTTTGAACCGATTATTGAGAGACGATCGATCTATTGGGACCGCTTGTGGGCCATTGACTTCCGCACTCAAATCAAGATTGGTCGAGAATATTCGCATTTCGGATTCAATGAGGACCAAACGTTCAAAGATGGCCATCCCCATGGACTTGCTTATCTGTTGAAGCTCTCTATGGGTCTGTTGATGGAGATGTTTGGTCATATTGGAATATGTGATGATAGCCAGAATTGTTATGGGAAGAAGTGCACAAAGGATAAACAGGAAAAAGATACGTCGGGAGACTTTACTCCTGAGAAAAGCGTTTTTGATTTTCATTCATGGATTTCCCGACTAATATTTGGAAGCGAGGTCGATAAAACGCCCATTATTGGCGCGGACGATGTCGTCAAAGCTGATATCGGCAGTCAGAGGTGCAGATGTTTGGCCATCTTCGCCCACGCTGTAGAGGTCAAAATCGTAATTGAGGGGTACGAGGAACCTGTCTTTTCGCCACTTCCCCG
>JAGLRY010000045.1 GCA_023135995.1 Candidatus Aminicenantota bacterium
CTTTCTTCAACACCAAGCACTTTTCAGTTATTCAGCAGGAATGGTGAGAAGGCATACACGATCGGCGGTGATGAGGTCCACTTCAATCCGGGATCTGGAGCCATCGCGATCCTCGACCACAAATCACAAGAACAGAGGAAAGCCGTAACCAAAGATGTCGTCGACTTTGTGAGGGTTTCAAACTTGATGTCGAATATTTACTTCCAGAGTACAGCGATTATCAGCAGTGATGTTCCTGATTTTATTTCGGACAGCTATCGCTTGTATCTTGCACTCCTGTATTCTGAGAAACCCATTGTAACGGGGACCTTCCGTGTGGAAGGATTTAAGCCCATGAAAGACATGCTCGTGGCTGTCCGAGGGAGTGAAAATGCTTTAGCAGAAAAGCCGTTAGCGATATTCGATGCTTGCCCCTCCCCCCCTCTCAAATGGAGTAATCTCACAACACAAAGTCTGATCGATAGCGCGCGAGCCGGAATTCCATCCGAACTTATCTCGATGGGGATGACTGGCGCGACCTCACCGGTGACCATCGCAGGAACATTGGTCCAGCATGTTGCTGAAAATTTATGTGGGATCGCAATTTGTCAGCTGGCCAATAAAGGAGCACCTGTTGTATGCGGCGGTTCCCCATCCAGTTTCGATATGAGAAAGGGAACCACTCCGATGGGAGCCATCGAAACCATGATGATCAATTCCGCCTATTCCCAGATCGCTAAACATTTAGGACTACCCTCACATGCTTACATGGGATTGAGCGATTCCAAGATCATCGACAGCCAGGCCGGGCTGGAAACTGGAATAGGCGCTATTCTGGCCGCTCTATCCGGAGTTAATGTAATTTCCGGTCCAGGCATGCTTAATTTCGAGAGCTGCCAGAGTATCGAAAAACTCGTTGTTGACAACGAGATCTGTGGAATGGCCAATCGATTGATTGCAGGAATTGCTCAAAGGGACGATCCCATCGCCTTAGACCTTTTCCAGGATTTTACAGCAGACACTCAATTCCTCACTATGCCTCATACTCGAAGTTGGTACAGAGAGGAACACAGTTTCCCCAAAGTCATCGACCGAGACACCTATGACTACTGGATCTCATTGGGCAAAAAATCAATATCCGAAAGAGCGAGCGAAGAAGTGGAGAAGCTCCTCCGTGATAATCCTCCCGATGTTATAGACCAGGCCGTTAATCAGGATCTCCATTCCATCATGCTGACCGATGCCAAAAATTATGGTCTTTCCACACTTCCGGAGGAAGGCCTTCCATAGTCTTACTGGGATTAAAGAAGTTTTGCATTTGCCGAATTTTCTGTAGGAGGAGGCAAAGCTAATCTGAGATTGTGTTGATGGAAGAACAGATCCAAAAACTCGAAGCTTTCACGATAGCTATCCCCAATCAAAAAATCTGTGTCCGTATTGGTTATAGAACTTCTGTGGATCGAATCAGCTTCTCGTTTATAGACCTGATAGAAGAGGGGAAAACCCGAGCTGACGAGCTCCTGAATCCAAAAGCCATCTACAGAATCCTTGACTATTCCGAGACAAACAGACATCCGATTTTTAAACACGCAAAAAAAGTTGCCCTCTGTATCTGTACGATCGGCCCACAGATAGAGTCCGAAAGCTCTCAGCTGATGAAAAGGGACGAGATGATGAAAGCACTGATTCTGGATGCTATCGGCTCTGAAGCTGTCGAACAAGTGGCCCGGCAGGTCGATCGATTGCTCTGCGAAAAGGCACTGGAAATGAATCTCTGGCCCAGCAAAAGATTCTCTCCAGGCTATAAATCCTGGAATATCGAGGAGCAGCGTTATGTATTCCGCGTAATACCTGGTGAAGATATCGGTGTCACACTGAATGAATCGTTGATGATGATACCCAGAAAATCGGTCTCATTCCGTATAAACTTTTACAAAACTAAAGAATTGAGTACCCGGTCCTTCCGATAATACATGGTGACACCGGCAACTTGATGCTCTAGCTCGCTACAGTCTTAATTCAACCTTTTTGGGAGGTTTTATCGGCTTCACGTTGTGTGCCTCAAGAGTCTTGTTGAGCGCAAGGATATCTTCTTCGATGATGCCGTTCACTCTCTGGATGTACACCTCAATCACCTTTTCGAGTTCCTTCAATTGGTGTAAGTCTGTCGAACTCGGCGGAAAAGGGAATCCTCCCAGATTCCCGACCATTGATGTTATTCGTCGAGCGATAGAGCCCCCTCTCAAAGATTCCTCTCTCGAGCTCCGCAGACCGATACCCTTTGGAACGACTTCATCCTCCAGATCGTGAAATTTCTCCTCAAAGCTTTTGAGCGCATTCTGAACTTCATCGGACATATTCTCTTCCTCTTTTAGCGCTTTCCAGATCTTATCCAGTTGCCGCCTGATGTTCTTGGCGGCAGTCACAGTCAAACCCATTTTTTTCGACAGGACCAAGGCCTTAGTAAAACTTTCTGTCTGGGTAATTCTGTCCGTCTCATCCACATCAACTCTTGGGTCCGGATAGACCGTTATCTTTTGTGAGAGAATCTGTTCACCCACATGCAACTCGGCTGTGTAATCACCCGGCGCTGCGTACAAATACCCAATAAAACCACCAACCCCAGCCTTGATCTCCTTTCCATCCTTGCTTTTGGGAATGGCTCTCAGGTTCCATGTCTTCCGCTGAAGTCCTTCTTCTTTAAGCAAGCTGATCTCGTAGACCTTTGCTCCTTCCTCATCCTTGATGAAGAGCTTGGGCTTCACTTCAGGCTTTTCCTTAAAATAGACTGATATGGACACACCATAAGGAGGATTCTTGGCTACAAACGCCGGCCTGCCGAACGATTCGCGTGAGTTTCGTGTATAAAACTGAGTCTCAGGCTTGATCGAAAACACATGCTTATCAGCCTGGAATACATCTTCCGTCATTTCTTGAAGCAGAGAGATATCATCCAAGATCCAGACACCCTGTCCATGCGTCCCTATGATCAAATCGTTTTCTCGCGGATGTATGGCAATGTCACGCACAGCGGCTGTCGGCAGTTTGTTCTTTAGAGAAAACCAACTCTTGCCTCCATCTAAAGATGCATAGATCCCAAACTCCGTGCCGACAAAAAGGAGGTTTTTATTCTTTTTATCTTCTTTAACGACATGAATCCATCCAAAGGGCAAATTTCCTTTTATGGACGTCCAAGATTTCCCATAGTCTGTGGTCTTGAAGACATAAGTCGCATAGTCATCATTGCGATGGCCGTCAAACACAGCATAAGCGGTCCCTGCATCGTAATGTGACGCTTCGATGCGCGAACACCATGCGTGAGGAGGAAGTCCGGAGATGTTCTTAACGACATTTGTCCAGGTCTCCCCTGCATCCGAGGTGACTTGAACATTCCCATCATCAGTTCCACACCATATCACGCCTTCCTGAACGGGTGACTCTGCGATCGTGATGATTGTGCAGTGACTCTCAGCCCCAGTGTTCTCCGGAGATATAGGTCCTCCAGAGTCTTTCTGTTTCTCAGGGTCGTCGGTCGTTAGGTCTGGGCTTATGATCGTCCAGGATTGCCCTCTGTCTGTTGTCTTGAACAGATAATTGCCTCCCGTATACACGGTCTTTGGATCATGGGGCGAGATGAGTATCGGAGAATTCCAGTTATACCTGTAGGGCGGTTCATTGAATGGAGCCAGAGGTCTGATGGATTTTCCCCGTCCGATGCGCAAATCGTGTCTGTACAATCCATTGAGCTGAGAATTGCCATAGATCGTCGTATGGTCCGTGGGGTCAATCTGGGAATGGAATCCATCTCCCCCACCGACAACGTACCAATCATCATTGAAGATCCCGCGATTTTCGAGAGTCCGACTGGGTCCACCCCAGAGGCCGTTGTCCTGAAGACCACAGTAAACGTAATACGGATTCCGCAAGTCAAAACCGATCTGGTAGACCTCTGCAAGGGCCATGTGCCGGATGGGATGCCAATTCTTCCCGCCATCATAGCTGATGTCGATGCCACCGTCGTTGCCGTCGATGAGATGAAGGGGGTTGGACGGATCGATCCACAGGGCGTGATGATCCGAGTGTGTACCCCCCGATATGGGCCGAAACTTCTTGCCCATGTCGCGGGAAACAAAGCCTCCGGTCGAGAAGACATAAATGACCTTGTCATTTGTGGGATCCACGCGGATCTGGCTGTAGTAGAAAGGACGATTGTTCACCCGTTTAAACGTCTCTGTATCACACGTTCGTGTCCACGTCTCACCGCGATCCTCAGAGCGCCAGATTCCTCCCTCTTTGTGTTCGATAAGGGCATAAACTACATTAGGACTGCTTCTGGAGACCGCGAGGCCGATTCGCCCCAAAATCCCTTCGGGCAGGTTTTTTTCCAGCCTCTCCCAGGTTTTTCCGCCATCAATCGTCTTGAAGAGCCCACTCCCCTTCCCTCCGCTGGTGAAATAGTAAGGCAAGCGCCGGTATTCATAAGCGGCTGCATAGAGTGTGAGGCTATCGGAGGGATCCATGGCAAGATCGGCAAACCCCGTGTTTTCATCCACATACAGGGCTTTTGTCCAGGTTTTTCCTCCATCGATGGTTTTGTATATTCCGCGCTCCTTATTCGGTCCCCAGAGATGGCCCATTGCCGCCACATAGACAATATGCGGATCTCCAGGATTGATAACGATACGGCTGATGTGTCGCGTATTCTCCAATCCCATGTTTTCCCACTTTTTTCCACCATCGGTAGACTTATAAACGCCATCTCCAATAGTGACGCTGTTCCGGCAAGTCGCCTCTCCTGTCCCCACCCAGACGATATCCGGATGGGATTGAG
>JAGLRY010000450.1 GCA_023135995.1 Candidatus Aminicenantota bacterium
CTGAAGTAATCCCAATAGCTGGCCGTTCCATAAGGCTGATTCCGGTCCACCAGAACGCCATCTTTGAGGACCATCTTGATCTTCCGGATGTTGGAGATGTTATCCAGGGGATTTGCAGCAACGACCACGAGGTCGGCCAGTTTGCCCTCCTCGACTGTTCCTAACTTGTCCAGGACACTGCACAGGTCTGCACAATTGCGTGTGGCAGCAATAAGGGCGTCCATCTCGCTGACGCCGGAAAGGACGAATTGCTCGATCTCCAGGATCCCGATCTCGCCCACAGGAGTAGAATCAGAACCTGTACAGACCTTCACGCCAGCTTCGATCGCTTTTTTCAGCGCCTGTCTTTGATGCTCGGCATGAGCCTGGGATCTTTCATCCGCGTAGGCGACAATTGTTCGGCCCCATACCACTTTTTCATCATCGGCATAGCCCAACTTGGCCAACCGGCTTTCCCGCTCCTTGATGTACTGGTCACTCAAGTTACAGATAATGGTTGGCACATAAAACGTTCCCTTTTCGGCCATCAGCTTGATGGTCTCGTCCTTCAATCCATACCCATGTTCGATACAATCCACACCGGATTTGACGGATCGATAGGTCGCGGGTTCTTTAGAGTGAGAGGCCACCCGCAGTCCCATATGATGGGCGGTTTCCACAGCCGCATCGAGTTCGTCCTGGAGCATTTCCACTCCCATGATCTTGATCCAATCGACACCGTGAACGACCCGCTCTCGTATCGCTTTTCTGATTTCGGCCGGTCCATCGGCACCGTCCTTTACATCACCACGATGCCCGCCTGTAATAGATACCGATTCGCCACAACAAAAGATCCGGGGGCCCATTAAAAATCCCGCATCAAAAGCATCTCGCAAGGCAATGTCCAGATATTCCCGCTCGCCGACCGTGCGAACACCCGTGAATCCCCAACGCAGCCCGTCCATGGCATTCAAACCGGCCCGGATGACGGCAGAGGGAAGAGACTCGGTCCGCACGATATTGTTCGGATCTGGCAAAAGAGCGGCCAAATGCATGTGCACGTTCCAGAAGCCGGGAAGCACATATCCTCCCTTGAGGTTAAACACCTTCACATTTTTTTCACCGGCTGCTTTTTCATAGATGCCTTTTTTGATCTCGGCGATCGTATTTCCGACAATCACAACGGTCATATCTGTCATGGGTGCGTTACCCGTGCAGTCGATCACCGTGCAATTGGTGAGGACTGTTTTGACAGGAGTTCCCTGTTCTCTCACATATGAAGCAAGGAGCGGATTCAGGGTCAAAAACGACAAGACTATGATAAAGAGAGTTAACATTTTTAATTTTTTCATTTCTTCCTCCATTCTTTGAATATTTTATGAAGATATCACACCCAAAACAGCAAGGTCAATTGGAAGCATCCGTAAAACCGTGATGAATGATTTCCCGAGTGCTCCAATTGGTGATTTCGAAAACGAACAACGAGACATAAGTAGGACTCTCTCCATTTTAGATGTAGGGACCGTTTCCCAAACGGTCCGTTCGGGGAACTGACCCTACATAGAAACGAGCCATGCCTGTCCAGCCCTTCACACGGTTTTCTCCACCACACACTCAATAACGCAATGTGCATTCATGTCATCACGGAAATAAGGATGCTTACAGGTCAATTATAAAATGGACTCGGGAGGCAAATTTAGATATTATGGAGCGAGACTCTTTAACCGAATTTAAAACAGATTAAGAGAGTCCTAATTAGCCTGGATTATTCACGAGTCGAGATTGCTGCAAAGGCGAGGCAGTGGCCCATGAAGCTGTAGTGAACTACCGCAAGTGGGCTACAACGAAGGCTTTGTAGTGAGATCGGCTCGCCCTTAGGGTAAAAGATGCTAACAATAAGATATTTTGTTTTCCTTTGTGATAAGTTTTTCTAGTATAAATATGTTAGCAGCTTTTATGAATAATTCAGGTCAAAAAAAAGGAGAGGTGATATCAATGACAATCAAAAGAACACTTATTTTGGCACTGGCATTTATCCTGGTTGTTCTGGCAGTGGGATGTCAAAAATCACTGACCGAGCCGGAGGCTGAGGCTGCAGTTCAAGAGTTTAAGTGGCAGGTCGACAAGTTCGCCGACCTGAGGATCCTGCGCTATCAGGTTCCGGGATTTGATGAGCTTCCTTTGGCCCAGAAAGAGCTGATCTATTATTTGAGTGAAGCCGCCGTCTGTGGCCGTGACATCATGTTCGACCAGAATTACAAACACAATCTCACGATACGCAGAACTCTCGATGCGATCGTCGAAGGCTGTAAGAGTGACCGGACGGACCCCCTGTGGGAACAGTTCATGGTCTATACAAAGAGGGTGTGGTTTGCGAATGGGATCCATCATCACTACGCCACGGATAAATTCATCCCGGAATTCAGTGCGGATTATTTTGCAACGCTGGTCAAAGAATCCGAAGGTGTGGAGTTCCCGTTGGCCGAGGGTCAAACTCTTGATGATCTTATCGCATTTCTAAAACCTGTGATGTTTGACCCAGCAGTGGACGCCAAAAAAATCTCGCAGGATTCCACGAAGGACCTTATTGTCCATTCTGCGGTCAATTTCTATGAGGGAGTCACTCAGAAGGAGGTCGAGGAGTACTACAAAAGCATCACAGACGAGGATGATCCCACTCCGATCTGGTACGGGCTGAACTCTCGAGTCGTGAAGAAAAACGGAAAGGTTGTTGAAGAAGTTGCCTCTGTGAATGGCCTTTATGGGCCTGCGATCCAAAAGATCGTTTACTGGTTGGAAAAGGCGGCAGGAGTAGCGGAAAACGATCAGCAGAGACAGGTGATCGAAAAGCTCATCGAATATTATGAAACGGGAGATTTAGAAAAGTTCGACGAGTATAACATCTTGTGGGTCAACGATACGGAATCCATGGTGGATTTTATTAACGGATTCATCGAGGTCTACAACGATCCAATGGGGATGAAGGCGAGCTGGGAGTCGGTGGTCAACTTCAAGGACCTTGTCGCCACAAAGCGGACCGATACGATCTCGGCCAATGCGCAGTGGTTCGAAGACAATTCACCCGTCGATCCCCGTTTCAAAAAGGAAGAGGTCAAAGGCGTTACCGCCAAGGTGATCACAGCAGCCATGCTCGGGGGGGATTGTTATCCCTCTACGCCGATCGGCATCAACCTCCCGAATGCCAACTGGATCCGTAAGAACCACGGCTCCAAATCAGTGACTATCGAAAATATCTCGTACGCCTACAATCAGTCCTCTCTGGATTCGGGCTTTGGCAAAGAATTTTCCTATTCTGAGGAAGAACTCGAACGGGCCAAAAAATACGGAGCTCATGCGGGAAACATCCATACGGACCTTCACGAAGTTTTGGGGCATGCCTCAGGGCAGCTGCTACCGGGTATCACTGGCGAAGCACTCAAGAACTATCACTCCCCCATCGAGGAATCCAGAGCAGACCTGTTTGCTCTCTATTACATCATGGATGGTAAAATGATCGAGCTGGGGCTGCTCCCCAATCTGGACGCCGCAAAAGCGGATTACGACGCCACCATCAAGAACGGTTTGATGACCCAGTTAAGACGGATTCAACCCGGGAAGACGATCGAGCAGGCGCACATGCGCGGCCGGGCACTCGTCGCCTACTGGGTTTATGAAAAAGGAAAGCCGGAGAATGTGATCTCCATGGAGATCAAAGACGGAAAAAAATATGTTGTGATCAACGACTACGTAAAACTGCGTAAGTTATTCGGCGAGCTCCTTAAAGAGATCCAGCGGATCACTAGCGAAGGAGATTACGAAGCCGCTAGAGACCTGGTGGAAACCTACGGCGTTCAGATCGATCAGGAGCTCCACAAAGAGATGCTCGACCGCTATTCCAAGCTGAACCTGGCGCCTTACGGCGGATTTATGAACCCGGTCTACACTCCCGTGATGGAGGACGGCAAGATCGTGGACGTCAAGATCTTGTATCCGGATGACTACGTAAAGCAGATGCTCCGCTACGGCAAAGACTA
>JAGLRY010000451.1 GCA_023135995.1 Candidatus Aminicenantota bacterium
GGAGGTAAAGACCATGTTTGCACGTTTTACTATCATACATACAGAGAGCGATAGAATAAATGAGGCCGCCAAACTGTTTGAAGAAAGTGTGATTCCAGCTTTTAAATCACAAAAGGGATTTAATACAGCCTATTTCGTAAGCGAACGCGACACGGGAAAGAGCATCTGCATCAGCATTTGGGACAGCGAAGAGGATGCTCTGTGTAATGAAGAAAGCCATGTGTATCAAGAACAATTGGTTAAGTTTATGGGCCTTTTTACAGACCACCCTTACCGCGAAGGTTATGAGGTGATCGTACAAGCGTGATATACTCAGTGGATTCCCTGATATAATCTTTTAGCCTGGATAATTCAGGCTAGAAAATGGATACCGGCACCATCAGGTATCTCATAATCAGATATCTTTTATTAATCATAAAATAGGGTATTTTCTAATCCGGTAGCTTATAATAATTTTAAGATCGGATATCCTATAATAATTACAAAAAAGGAGGTTTGAACTATGCTCAAACGTTATTGTTTAACTGTCGTTTCTACCTTCCTTCCCAGGGGGGAGCCGGGCCTGTAATCCGTATCAATCTTCGGATTCGCAATGGCCTTCCTCTGCCTGAGGATAAGATCGATGAATTCAGAAAAACACTACAGGCAATCCCAAAGATATACAAACAGGCTGAAGGGAATCTTACCGAAGCGGCCGGTGATCTAGCCAAGATTGCCATCCATTATATTGATCGTGAGGCATCTAGATACCAAAGACTCGCCTCCCGGCTGGCAGAGCACCATCCGGATCTGGTTCCCGATGCGGAACGAGCCAGAGATGCTGTCAGAAACTATGGGAAATGGCTCGAGGCAAACAAAAGCAGGATGACGGCCCCTGCTGGAATCGGGATAGAGAACTACAACTGGTGGCTGAAGAATGTGCATCTTTTTCCCTATACCTGGGAGAAATGTCAGCTCATCGTGGAGCACGAATACAGCCGAATAATAACCTTTCTTAAATTAGAGGAACAAAGAAACCGCAAGCTTCCCCCGCTTGTGGCGGCGGATACGGCAGAGGAATATTACCGCCGCTTGGATGAAGCCCTCAATTACGTTGTGGAGTTCCTCCGCGATGGGGAAATATTGACAGTTCCCGACTGGCTGGACCCCGCAGACTACAGTGACCCCAATGATACCACCAGATCATTACCGACGAATCCCAGTATCGACCATAAAGCACGGGAACGGGAGGTGCTGCCCGGTGAAACTCACGAGTTTATCGGTCACCTTTTCGACGAACAGAGGTTAGAGCGTGATAACCGTCCGATCCGTGGAGTACGACGCCTCTATAATATGGATTGGATCCGTTCTGAGGGATGGGCCGCAGGTCTGGAAGAGCTGTTGATGCAGGCGGGTGTTCTCGACAATCGACCGCGAAGGGGAAGGGAAATCGAATACCTCATGAACGCTTCGCATATGAGTCTCTCACTTCCTGATTTCAAAATGCACAGCAACGAGATCACTTTTGATGAGGCGAGGCGGTTATGTGCCGAGATAATGCCGTATGGCTGGTCGCATGAAGACGAACCCATGGTGTGGTACGAACAGCAATCCAACCTGCGTTTTCCCGCGTTTCATACGGGCGTGGTTATGGGCAAGGCCCAATTCATGAAGCTCTTTAGAGAGCGGGCTATGCAACTGGGAGATAAATTCGTCCTTCGTGATTTTATAGACGAGTTTCTGACAGCCGGTATGATACCCATATCGCTGACTCGGTGGGAAATGACTGGATATGACGACGAGATCAAGGAGTTGTGTGCCAAAGAATCGGATCAATGAGTCTAACGGAAGCTCTTGATCGCGGCTTCTTCATCTTCAAAGAACTCGAATAAACGATCCAGCAGTGTGACTTGAAATATCATTTGGATCCTTGGAGCAACTTTCATAAGTTTGATCTTGCCCCCTAAATTATTCGTGGAAACGTAGCTGCTCAGAAGATCCCCGACTCCCAAACTGTCTATAAAATCGACCTTCTCAAAATTGATCAAGAGATTTCTTTTTCCTTCATAAAGCTGATCTTTAACGTGCTGGTAAAGACTAACTCCCTTGACCTCATACTGTCGGATATCCCCGCCGATGTCAATTATGACAATATCCTTGAGTTCTCGGATTTTTATAT
>JAGLRY010000452.1 GCA_023135995.1 Candidatus Aminicenantota bacterium
CCAAACTTCATGGGCCACTGCCTCAACCTTAATGTTAGGGTGGGGTGGGTTGGCCTCGACTCGTGAATAATCCAGGCTAAGAATTTGAGTATTCGATCCTTTTTTAATATCCGAGAAGATACTAGCCTGAAAGGATAGAAAATGGCGGAAGCGTTACTATTTACGCCTGTAAAGCTTATTTGTGGGATCATTGCAGCCAGGGATGATATCTTTACCAAGTCGATCACATACCTCACAGACAGGTTTGGACCGATCGATCATACAAGCTTGCTCATGGTATTCAAATTCACAGATTATTACGCAAAGCAGATGGGGGAGGGGCTAAAAAGGAAGTTCGTCAGTTTTGCTGAACTTGTTTCGCCGGAGAAGTTGAGCGAAGCAAAAATCCGCACGAATGTGCTGGAAGAGGACATGAGAAAGAAGTCTGGGTCGGGCAAACGTATCGTGAATCTCGATCCAGGATACATGACGGCTTCCGCGTTAATCATGGCAACGGCCAAAGATTTTTCCCATAGGATCCCTTTACAAAAGGGGATCTATGCACATCTAGAGCTTCTTTTTGGAAAGAATGACGTTAAGACGTTGAGCTGGACATACCCCGATTACCGAACAGAAAAGTACCACCGATATTTCCTTGAAGTCCGAAAAATCTATCTGGCTCAACTTAGAAATCGTTAGGGTCAAGCCCTGAAATCTCTCTGAGTTTCTCTACAATTTCCGGAAGTTCGGTGAGCACCCTGTCGATATCCTCTTCTGTGTTAAACCGGCCGAGGGACATCCGAACAGAGGACCTCGCAACTTCTGGCCTCAGACCGATAGCTCTGAGGACATGAGAAACATCTTCAGAATCTTCGCTACAGGCGGAACCCGTAGAGACATAGATGTCTTTTGTTCCCAAAGACAGAAGAATAGCTTCTGCTTCAAGTCCGAAAAATGAAAAATTGATTGTCCCCTTGATTCTGTTTTTCTCGTGACCATTGAATTTCACATTGGGAATTTTTTCTTCAATTCCCCTTTTCAGCCTCTCAGCCAGCTTTGCGATCGTTTTTTTGTCTTTATCTCCTCGTTCAAGGAGAACACGCACGGCCTTACCGAATCCTACGATACCAACAGTATTTTCCGTTCCTGCTCTCATCAGCCGTTCTTGATGTCCGCCATAAATGAGCGGTTTAATAGGGGTTCCCTTCCGGACATAGAGGGCTCCGATTCCTTTGGGACCGTATGTTTTATGCGCAGAGATCGAGAGAAGATCAACCTCCAACTTATTGACAAGGACATCGATTTTACCAAAGCTTTGGACCGCATCGGTGTGGACAAGAACTCCTCTGTCTTTAGCTAAACGGACAACCTCTTCTATAGGCTGGATGGTCCCGATCTCGTTGTTCGCATGCATGATAGAGACCATTGCCGTTTGAGAAGTGATGGCATCTCTCAGAAAATCAAGGTCGATGGTGCCTTCTGGGTCTACGGGGACATAGATGATTTTTTTCCCCTTGCTCTCTAGATAATGACCTGTTTCTATAATAGCGGGATGCTCAATGGCTGAAGTGATGAATTCATTCTTATCAGGGAGCGCATCCATGACGCCACGCACGGCGAAATTATCTGCCTCGGTTCCAGATCCTGTAAAAACAATCTCTGACCTCTTAGCGCCCAATGCATCAGCGACGGACTCTCTGGCTTCTTTTATCATCTCTTTCACTTCTCTGCCTATGGGGTATAGGGATGAGGGATTACCGAAATACGTCTTTAAAAAACGAGACATCTTCTCACCGACGGTTGGGTCTATTGGGGTTGTCGCGTTATTATCCAGATATACCATGTGCACCTCTTTATTCAGACCGGGCAGGTTTCCCTAAAATATTATCTTATGAAATGAGCCTTTCTCTGAGGATCCTTACGACCTCAAAACCTGCCCTTTTCTGGCCTTCACTCGCTGCAGCGCCAATATGGGGCATAGCAATGACATTCGGGTGATCGACTAGAGCAAAGTCATCGGGCGGTTCTTTTTCAAAAACATCAATAGCAGCTGCTCTCACTTTCCCAGATTCGAGAGCTCTCAATAGCGCCTCTTCATCGACAACGCCTCCCCGGGATGCATTGATGATGATGGCACCATCTTTCATCTTACCGAACGCTTCATCGCTGATCATATGTTTTGTACTGGCAGTGAAGGGAAGATGGAGAGAGATCACATCAGATTGAGCAAGAAGCTCATCGATCTCGACCTGTAGGATATCCAGCGGTGTTTTAACGTCGACGATGTCGAATACAACCACCTTCATCCCGAAAGCAATAGCCCGTTCAGCGACAGCAAGCCCGATGCGGCCGCTGCCGATGATCCCTAAAGTCTTTCCGTAAAGCTCCGTCCCTTTGAACTTTTTTTTCTCCCATTTGTGCTCTTTCATGGAGATGTTCGCCTTCCCCTGGTTTCGGACAGTGGCCAGCATAAGACCAAACGTATGTTCAGCAACGGAAATTGTGGTTGCAGAAGGCGTGTTGGACACTTGGATCCCTTTCTTTTCGGCCTCTGTCACATCGATGTTGTCCAGACCGATCCCCGCTCTCACGAGAAGCTCCAAGTTTGTCCCTGCTTCGATGACAGGCTTCGTGATCTTTGTAGCGCCGCGCACCACAGCTGCATGAAATTCCGGGATTGTGCTGACGAGTTCCTCTTCATCCATGCCAGTTTTTAGAGTAACATCTAATCCAGATATCGATTTGAGCTCTTCGAAAGCATCGGGATCCATTGGATCACAGATAAGTACTTTTTTCATTCCCAATTCTCCTTTAAAATTTCTTTGGCGGTACACACACAGACGCCTTTTTGAAAACTGTATCCCATGTCTTCAAGTGCCATTTCCAATGCACTCAAAGCGGTTAAAATATCAAATCCATCCATATATCCAAGATGAGCAATCCTGAAAAATTCTCCTTTATGGGGATCTTGAGCTCCTGCAATGTACGCCTTATATTTCTCTTGCATCGTTTTCACAAGGGTTTTCCCATCAATACCACTGGGAATCTTAACGGCCGTGAGGATATTGGCCGGTCGTTTGGACAAAAGCTCCAAACCTATACTCTGGATCCCTGCTCGTGTGGCTTCTCCAAGGATTCTATGGTGAGTGATGAGGTTATCCAGTCCAATGTGATTAATGATTTTTAGTGCTTCTTGTTGCTGGATGATGAGAGAGATAGCCGGTGTCCAAGGAGAGGTTTCTTTATTCAGGCTATTCTTGGTTTCTTTTGCGTCAAAATAAAACTTCGGTAAAGTGGATTGTTCCACAAGACTCCAAGCCTTTTGACTGAAGGAAATATAGGCGAGCCCTGGAGGAACCATGAATGATTTTTGCGAGGCTGAGAGCAGCACATCCAGGTTCCATTTGTCCATGGGACATGGGGTCGCACCTATTCCTGAAATACCGTCAACCACGAGAATGGCATCACTTCGAGTGAGGATCTCTCCATAACCGCGGATATCGTATGCTGTACCTGTTGATGTTTCTGCCAGAGTAGAGAAAACTGCTTTGATATCAGGATTTTTTTTCATTTCCTCGGAAAGTTGTTCCTTGGTGTATGGTTCACCCCACTCGAGAACGATCTCCCGGACGCTCACTCCATAAGCGCGGCATATCTTAGCCCACCGGCTTCCGAACTTCCCCCCGTTGATGACAATAGCGGAGTCTTCAGGCGATAGAGTGTTGACCACAGCGGCCTCCATCGCTCCAGATCCCGAAGATGCGAGTATGAACACATCATTTTTGGTTTGGAATATATTTTTGATACCAGTGACTGTATCCATAAAGATTCGGGAGAAATCTGGTGTGCGGTGGTGGATCATCGGATGTGTCGCAGCGGCCAGAACACCTTCAGGAATAGGAGTGGGACCGGGAGACAGAAGGTAATGCTTCTTGATCAAATACGACCTCCAAATGACTTAACGAGACGATCAGATCAGGCAAGATAAAGGATCTATGTCTATTCTGTTATTATGACTTATTAGGCCTCGTAACGAATGCCCATCTCTGATTTTTTTTGAATTCTACAACACGTTAAACTAAAAAATAACAGAATTTGCGTGAACAGTCAATCAGAGCTGGCATAACAACTCTGTGAGTAGAGCTGTTCTTTCGATGAGAGAGGGAAGAAGGAGGTGCTCATTTTCAGCATGAATACCGGCACCATCAGGTCCAAGTCCATCCAACGTCGCCACACCCGTATTTGCAGCGATCGATGCATCAGATCCTCCCCCTGATTTTCCAGCTTCGAGTTGAATATTCATCGAAGAGGCGATGTCTGTTATCCGGGCAAAGAGCCGATCAGAAGTCTTAGTTTTTTCAAGGGGTGGGAGATAGCTCTCCACCGAATATTTGACTTTTGCGCCTCGTAATGTTGGCTGCAGTTGTTTGAAAGAGTTTATGATCTTGTTTTTTTGTGTGCTGTTCCAAAATCGAATATCAAGGTGTGCGCTGGCACTGTCAGGAACGATATTGACTCTTTCACCGCCCATAATAATCCCTGTGTTTACCGTTATAGCTTTAGACTCAAGTTTTTGGGCGACGTGGAGCTGAGCCATGAGTTCTTCAACGGCATTGATCCCCTCGTCAGGATTGCCAGCGTGTGCTGATTTCCCCTTGGTGTCGAGCCGAATGACTAATCGTCCTTTTCTCTGGTTCTTCATAGCACCGCCAGGAAGAGATGGTTCCAGGCAAAGAACACAACTCGATCGTTTGGCTAATTTCTGGATCATCTCGTTCGCAACTTCACTCCCCACTTCTTCAGCAGAATTCATAAAAACAGCAATTTTTTTCTGTGGTTCTATGTTCAGTTCATGGATGGCTTTGAGAGAAGAAATGGCCATAACAAGCCCTGCTTTCATATCTAGAGCACCAGGGCCGAACAACTTATTTCCCGAAATGTAGAAGGGCATATTCTTTATTTTCCCAACGGGCCACACTGTATCGATGTGGGTCAGGATGAGAATCTGCTCTTTTCTCTCCTTGGGTTTGAGGCGTGGATACTCTACCAGATGAAGATCTCCCAAGTCCTTGAATGGATAGCGAGTGACCTTAGCCCCAGATTTTTGGAATTCTTTTGCTAGGAAAGAGGAACATTTATCGACAGCGTTCTTATCGGACGATGGTGATTCAAGGTTGACGATTTTTTTTAAGAGATTGACCATTTCTCCTTGACGGGATTTAAAATAGTGCTTAAATTCCATATCGATGGTTCCTTGTAGTAGCTAATCTTATTGATGCTAAATGTATCACAGGTTGCTGGGAATCGCAAAGCGCAAAATAAAAAATGTGCTAGCTGCGTTTATGAATAATTCAGATAGATTGTTGACATCGTATATTGATTTCATTACTTTTAGGACATGAACTTCTTGATATTCGTTGGGGAAATTTCTTTTCTTATTTTGATAGGATTTTTCTTCGTGTTCTCCCTGTACAACCATAGGGAAAGGGAGGAAAAGGCGTTTCGTTCAAGCCTTTTAATTCTGCTCGGCTTGATTTTGGTGAATATCTTTTTTCTCATCATGCCCGGTCTATTGAGAAATCTGTTATTTTTGACTGTTTTCCTGGCGACTTTAGCCGCGTTTTTTATCATGTATTTTTCATCAACACCGAGCGGAAATATTGAATTTATCGGCGAAAAGAAAAGAGTGGATGAAAGAGATACAATTTTTGCCAGATTCGAACTCAAAGAAAAAGGTAAAAACTACAACGATTACTATAATCGTAGACCCGAATATAAAGGCAATGATGATGAGATCCGAATGCTGCCCGATATTCTTGCGCCTGAACACATGAAAAAAGATCCAGTTCTTTTTTCCCTAACGGCTGCAGAGGATGATTATTTGAAACATCACTTAAAACTTGTGAGTGGAGATGTCAACCTGGATAAAATGGAGTTATCACCCTTCGACAACACTCGGACTGTAAAAAATGTCGTGAAGTATTTAGGGGGTGACATCTGTGGCGTTTGTGAGTTGGACCAAACCTATGTTTATTCTCATGTCGGCAGGGGGCCAGAACCCTTTGGAATGGAGATAGAACTGAAACATAAGTATGCCATCGTATTTGCGATGGAGATGGACCTCGACATGATCGCCACCTCTCCGAAACCTCCCGTTATTGTTGAAACAGAAAAAAAGTATGTCGAGATCGCAAAGGTTTCTGTTATCGTGGCTGACCTTATTCGCCGTATGGGCTATGATGCACGTGCGCATATTGCAGGCAGCAACTATCAAGCAATGCTTGCGCCGCTCGGATGGCGAGCGGGACTCGGAGAGATCGGCCGGATAGGTATTTTGATCACAGAAAAGTATGGGCCGCGCGTTCGATTGGGACTTATCACCACAAATCTTCCCCTGGCTCCGGATTCATCTAGAACTTTTGGTGTCCAAGATTTCTGCCAGAAGTGTAAAAAATGTGCGAACAACTGTCCAGCTCAAGCCATTCCTTACGCCGATAAAACGGAAGAAAACGGCGTTTTGAAATGGGTCTTGAACAGAGAGGGGTGTTACAGATTTTGGAGAAAAGCAGGAACGGATTGTGCCATGTGTCTCTATGTCTGTCCGTACAGCAAACCTCAGAACTGGTTTCACGACTCGCTGAGAAAATTGATCTCCCAGTCCTCAACTGCGCAGAGAGTGTCCTTGTGGGCAGACGACTATTTCTATGGGGCCAATCCGTTACCTAAAGAGCCTCCCTTCTAGCCCCACGCTGATTCAATGAGAGTCCACAAGAGAACCTCTGACCTGAACTATTCATAAAAAATGTCGATACTTTGTTCAACAAAAACAATATCAATCATTACC
>JAGLRY010000453.1 GCA_023135995.1 Candidatus Aminicenantota bacterium
GACCACATGGACCCTATCCTGGAGATCTGTGCCGAACAGAACGATATATTTGCCGCTCCTTATGATGGTGAGCGCAAGAATCCGTATCTCATCAGGTGGCCTGCCGGCGAAGATCTCTTTTATGACATCTCCTTCTGCATTTCTCATGATCTCCTGAGCCTCGATATCAAGGATCTTCTCCAGTGCTTTTCTCAATCGTCTACGATGGTCTTTAAGCTCAGCTATCATTTTATCGATTGACCCTACAAGTTCTCCCTCTCCCACATTGAACTTGACTGCCACCTCTCGAATGATCCTGTTTTTGATCCCATAATCGACGAGAGCCCGACGGCCACATACAAACTCGAACCTCAAGTTATTCCGGATCCTCTCCCATTTGAGGATCTTGATCAAACCGATCTCTCCCGTTTTGTTCGGATGGGTTCCCCCACAAGCAGAATAATCAAAATCAGAAATTTGTACCACACGGATGTGCCCTTTTTTCTGCGGAGGCTTGCGGAGGGGGACTTTTTCGATCATCTCTTCAGGAGTGATGTACGTGCAGATCTCCTCATCCTGAAACACGATCTCATTGGCTAAGGTCTCCACCTTTTCGACCTCATCTTCCATGATATCTCTCTTATCGATCTCGACCGTTGATGCTCTCAAACCGAGACGGAAGGAGAGGGTTTTCGCATCGAAAAGTGTGTCGAAGCATTGAGAAAGAATATGCTGACCGGAATGCTGCTGCATATGGTCAAAACGCGTTTCCCACTCAATGACGCCGTTGACTTCGTCCGATTCGACTTCGCTCTGCATGACGTGCAGGATCTGTGCATCTTTCTCTAAAACAGCCAGAACCTCCACACCGTTAATCCTACCTTTATCCGCAGGCTGCCCTCCAGATTCCGGGTAGAAACACGTCTGGTCAAGGATCAGAACCGGTCCCTGTTCATGCTTTTCCCGTCCGATGACGTGCGCTTTGAACTCGACCTGATAAGGATTGTCAAAATAGAGCTGCTTCGTTCCTTGTTTCATTCGCTTCACCCCTTAACCATGAAAAGTAAAACGTTTATTTTTTGTTGTTTACGACAGAAAGGATCCGGCCAGTGATCTTGAAGTGTTTTTTGGCCACTTTATCCAAGATCCCGATCCCATGCTTTTGGATAAGCTCTACTCCAACCTCTTCTGTCTTCGCCGAAGCCCCCTTGGGAAGATCGATTCCCACATCCTGAGATAGGAAATAGAGACGATTTAAGAATTCGGCCCGAGCCAGGATCGAGGCCGCAGCCACAGCCAGATCTTCTTCAGCCTTGGGTCTCTGGATCAGCTCGATATTCCGGCCCTTTGTCATCAATGCATTCAAAACAAACGCCTTATCCCCAAATTGGTCAGTGATAGCAAGAGTACAGGGGACTTCTTCGAGCAAGTTCTCAATGGCACGAGAATGGGCCCAAGCAAGTAATCGGTTGAGATTCCTGAGCTTCTCGTACAGCTCGTTGTACTTTTCCGGACCGATGGCCACAATAGTGTGCGTGTATCCTTTCCTGACCAAGTCGGATAATTTTCTCACGCGATTATCAGATATTTTTTTACTGTCCCTGATCCCCAACTCCAGGAGAACCTCCTCCTGCCCTTCTGGGAGGAAAAATCCGGCAACAGTCAAAGGCCCATAATAATCGCCTTTTCCCGACTCATCTGTTCCGATATGACCTCTGGCTTCTGCGAACAAGCCTGATTGTCTCATATTTTCTCCGTAAGCTTATCCAACCTGAATTATTCATAAAAAATGTCGATATGTATCATAACAAACGCAATTTCAGAACTTTACATTGTTTTTTCGGTATTCTCGTTTGGGCATATATTTCCCATGATATTTTCATATATAATCGACATTTTTTACACTACGGGCGAGCCGATCTCACTACAGAGCCTTCGTTGTAGCCCGGGTTAGGTTGGGTCGGCTTGCAGTAGTTCACTACAGCTTCGTGGGCCACTGCCTCAACCTTATTGTAAGGGTGGGGTGGGTTGGCCTCGACTCGTGAATAATCCAGGCTAATCATTACAGCCATAGTTTTACAATTTCCCAACATTTAATCAAGAGCTATGCTAAGCATTTCCCAAATCGAGATGGACTGAATACCTCTTTGCGATATTTGGTGATCAGATTGTGTGGTGGAGAAAACCGTGAGAAGGCACTCATTCTGAATTTGGAAATGCATCCGGACTATTGGATGAGGTGTCGGATCTTCGCCTCTTGGATGAGGTCATCTTTAAAATTTGGGTGTGCGATGTCGATGAGGGCTCTCGTTCGTTCTTGGAGGTTTTTTCCATGAAGGAAGGCAACACCAAATTCCGTCACCACATACTTCACATCCGCGCGCGTCGTCACGACACCCGCCCCTTTCTTGAGGTAAGGTCTAACCTTTTTCGTTTCGTGAAATGCGAGAAGGAAAACGTGTTATCGTTTGCGCTTTTTTGCTTTTTTCGAACGAAGGTATTTATCCATCTCAGTGGCAGCTATCCGTGCATCACCCATCGCCAGGATGACCGTGGCGCCACCTCGGATGATATCTCCACCGGCATAGACCCCTTCCATATTCGTCGCCATGGTTTCCCAGTCCACTTCGACATTGCCCCATTTACCCACTTTGAGCCCTGGAGTGGTCTGGCCGATCAGAGGATTCGAGCTGTTGCCGATGGCCACAACGACCAGGTCGACCTCCATGATGAATTCCGACCCCTCGATCGGAACTGGGCGTCGTCTCCCTGAATCATCGGGCTCTCCAAGCTCCATACGGAGGCACTCCATAGCTTTGAGATGACCTTTATCATCGCCGATGAATCGTATCGGTGTCGTCAAGAAATGGAATTCTATGCCTTCTTCTTCGGCATGATGGACTTCCTCCGCACGAGCTGGCATCTCTGCCCTGGACCTGCGGTAGACACAGGCAGAAAATTTTGCACCCAGCCTCTTCGCTGTCCTCACAGAATCCATGGCCACATTGCCTCCTCCCAAAACAGCGGCTCTCTTCGCCAAGTAGACCGGTGTATCATAGACAGGAAAATCATAGGCCCGCATCAGATTCACGCGTGTGAGATATTCGTTCGCCGAATACACTCCCACAAGGTTCTCCCCCGGGATCCGCATGAAATTCGGCAGTCCAGCTCCAGTCCCGATGAAGAAGACCTCATACCCTTCTTTCTTCAGATCATCGATCGTGGCTGTCAATCCCACAACAAAATTGGTCTTCAGTTCAACCCCGAGGTTTTGCAGGTAATCGACTTCTGCACTCAAGATCTTCTTTGGAAGCCGGAACTCAGGGATGCCATAAACCAGCACTCCACCGGCCACATGAAGAGCTTCGAATATCGTCACGTCATGGCCTTTCAAAGCCAGATCTCCGGCTACGGTCAAACCCGCAGGACCAGCTCCCAATACAGCCACTTTATGTCCGGTCGAAGGCGGGAGCTTCGGGATATGAACATCCCCTGTGTTTCTCTCATAATCGGCAATAAACCGCTCCAGGTTCCCGATGGCTACAGGAACACCAGTCGCCTTCATCAGATTGCACACCACCTCACACTGCGTTTCTTGTGGACACACACGTCCGCAGATAGCGGGGAGGACATTGGTCTCCTTTAACTTCCGCACACTCTGTTCATAATCCCCAATTTCCAGAAGTTTGACGAACGTAGGAATATCGATTCCCACAGGACAACCCATAACACACTGAGGATTGGCACAATCCAAACACCTCTTGGCTTCTTCCCTGGCCCATTTCTCAGTCAAACCGAGATTGACTTCTGAGAAATCCTTGTTCCGCTCCTCGGGATCTCTTTCCGGCATCTTCTGTCGCGGAAGTTTCATCCTCTCTTTCACAGGAAATGACTTCCGCAATTCTTTGCGCCAATCTTCATTGAATCTTGCACGAAGTTTTCCTTTAAGCTCAGGGGGCATCTCTTTTTTTTCTGCCATTTTGCACTCTTTCTAATCTATTGCTTTTAGGGAAAATTCTTCTTTTCCCAGTAGCATAAAGACTCGATCTCATCCTCAAAATAGGACTTTCTTCGGATAAACAATTCCTCCCAATCAACCAGATGACCGTCAAAGTCTGGGCCATCGACACATGCGAATTTTGTCCTGCCATCCACAGTGACGCGGCAGGCTCCGCACATTCCCGTGCCATCGACCATGATGGGATTGAGGCTGACCAGAGTTTTCACTCCTAAAGGCTTTGTGGCCTCGGAACAGGTGTACATCAGATATGTGCAGCCGATGGAAATGACCCGGTCGATCTTTCCTTCCTTCTTGACTACACTTTCAAGAGTCTTAGGGATGAACTCTTTACAGTCATAATAGCCATCCCTAGATGAAACATAAAACTCATCACTCACAGATCTGAGTTTATCCTCCCAATAGAGGAGAAAATTTGCCTTGACATCCAGGACTGTGATCACTGTGTTTCCTGCCTCTTTCATAGCCCGGGCGATCGGATAAATGGCTGCAATACCGAAACATCCTCCGGCACAGAGAATCTTTCCGAATTTCTCGATCTCTGATGGACGTCCCAGGGGCCCGACAAAAACCGGGACTTCATCCCCAGCTTCAAGAAGAGACAATTTGTGTGTCGAGGTTCCGACGACTAGAAATACCGAAGTGACCGATCCTTTTTCTGTATCCCAATCGGCAATCGTTAAAGGAATCCTTTCACCAAAATTATCTGCCATGACGATCACGAATTGACCGGGCTTGCATTTTTTTGCAATCTGAGGATCTTCGATTTCGATGAGATGAATATTCGGGACCAAGCGTTCTCTTTTTAGGATCTTTGCCATTATTTTCCTCTTTTGATCTTTACTGGAATGGGTTCTTGGGGATAGTATCCCTTTGAAAAGGGAAACGCGAGGGATAATCCGGAGACATGGACATCCTCGTTCCAGGCGATTTGGGATTCAACCAATCCCTGAGGCAATGACCCCGATAATTTGAGCACACCCTCCATCTTTCCGCTCGATGACTCCACGATGAGAGGATCTTCGTTTTTAAATCCCATTTTTTCTGCATCAGCAGGATTCATTCGAATCCACAGGGAGTTTTGGATGGCCGCAAACCCTCTATTTTCCAGGCTCAATGATAAGTTTCTGTAATAATCAATATTAGGCCTCAGGATCATCTCAAACGGGTATTTCTTGGAGGTCTCCAGACCTGCCCAATTAAATTTCATTGGATCGAGCCTTTCC
>JAGLRY010000454.1 GCA_023135995.1 Candidatus Aminicenantota bacterium
TCACTTGTCCGGGGAAGGCGTTAAAGCAGTACGCACCGAGAGTTCTTGTCTATTGGCGGTGATCTCTACAGCGCCGTGCAGATCCGTTCGATACACTTTTGCTCCAAGATCACCGTAGCGGGCCAATACCTCTCTGTTTGGCAGCCCGTACATGTTTCCTCTGCCCACGGAGATGACGATAATTTCAGGGGCGACAGCCCTGAGGAATCCCGAAGAACTCGATGAGTTGCTCGCATGATGGGGGGACTTCAAAACCTGGCTTTTGAGAGGCTGGTTCTGCTCCACGAGTGTCTTCTCTACCGCTCTTCCGATGTCCCCTGTCAGCAAAAAAGAGTTTCGGCCGTAAGATATTTGCATGACCAACGAGAGATCGTTGTGCACTCGGTCCACGAAAGGGTCCCTTTTAGGGGGATGGAAAAACCGGATGAGCACATCTTTGATGGTGGTTTGGCTTTCCCTGAACATTCTTTTCCTTGGGATCGCAGAGTGCAAGGTGTCTAAGAAGAGGACGTATGTTTCGTTTGCCATGACGCTGTAGCCCTCCCAGAATTCACCGATCTTGAAGTTTCTCGCTACGGCTTTGAGGCCGTTCACATGATCAGGATGTGGGTGAGTGAGGACCATATAGTGGATCTTTTTGATCCCCTTCCTCCACAAGAATGGGGACACGACGTTTTCGCCGATATCGAACGTATCCTCTGGCACTCCCCCTCCGTCGATCAGCATTTTTATCGTTCCGGGAAATTCAACCAGTATGGACTCCCCTTGGCCGACGTCGATGAAGGTCACCTTGAGGTCCTTGGAATACGATGGAAAGGGATAAGTGACGATCATAAACAGAAAGAGCAGAAAACATCCCGAGGTAACCAGTCTCTGTCTTTTGTATTTGACAGGAAGGAGAAGCAGGCCCAGGAAAAGGTAGTATGCGCATACAGTCCATAAATGCGGAGTGGGCGTTCTGAAAGACAATATGCTGGCTTGGTCGTGAAGATGGGATATGCCGAGCAGTATATTGATGAAAAAAGATGCAGATTTGGCCAAGATATTCGCGAAAAACGAGACCAGCAGTGACAGAGGAAGAAAGAGGTAGCCAATGGCCATTATCAACGCTACAAGAGGAATAGCGGCCAAATTGAGGAGGAGGCCCGAAAATGTGACTCGGTTAAAAAAGAAAACGACAACAGGCAAAACTCCCAGTTGGGCCGTGAGCGAAAGGGCAAAAATTTCACTGATCCGCAACGGGAGTCGGGGCAGTTTATTGATAACCCTGGGGTAAAAGAGAATAATCGAGAGTGTGGCAGCAAAGGTCAGCTGGAAACCGGGTGCCAAGAGGCTGGACGGATTGGCAATCAGAAGAAAAAATGCGCTGAATGAGAGCGTATTGATGAGATTGATGTCCCTCCATAATAGTTTGCCCAAAAGAAAGGCCACTGTCATTATAGTTGCTCTAAGGACAGAGGGTCTACCCTCGACGAGCAAGACATAAAACAAGAGAACGACGATGAGTATAGAGTAGGATAAACGCGTCGGGATTCTGAGGGCTCGAAAGAGAAAAAAAAGGAGGAAGGAAAAGATGGCAATGTGTGCACCGGATATGGCGAACAGATGGTAGATGCCCGCATCCTGGAGGGAGCGGGCGGTGGAATCGGGCATTCTTCCCCTTTCTCCCAGGAGGAGCGCCTCAAAAATCGCTCCTTCAGCGGAGAGGTTGTTTTGATCGGTCCTAAAATGTGCCTCGATCTTTTTTTGGAGTTTTTGTCTGATTAGCGAGATGATCCGGAGAGGCGCATATGGTTTTCCAGATTCAAGTTTCTCCACAAGTAAAGGGCTTTTGGCGTATGCTCTGTTGTGGATCTTCTGAATTTCGAGATATTTATCCAGGGGGTGGGGATAGAAATTTTGGTACCCTTTGGAGGGGATGAGCTTGGCGGATACTTTGAGCTTATCGTGTACGATCCAGCTGGAGCGGGTGGGGAATTCTGAGGAGTGCGGAATTGTCACTCTGAGGGTTCCCTTCCGTTTTTCTCTCTCTGTTCCGACCTTGACCTCCTCGACCTTCAGATACAGGTGGTCGTTGTTCAGGCCGAGTCTGGGAGATTTGGCGACCGTGCCGATAAAATCGGTATAGGTGGGGATTCTCATATTGTGGAGCGCGTTTTCGGAGTACTCTTTGTGGTCTAGCGTAAAAAGGGCACCTCCGAGGAAGAACGTGGTCAACAGGATCGTGATAAAGGATGTGCGGTATTTTCCGATGTTGAAGAAGAGCCATCCACAAACCAGAAAGATTAGGATGAGCAAGACTTGAATGGGAAGGGAGATCGTTAGGAGTGACGAAAACGCAATTCCAACTCCAAGGGAAAGAGCCAAGAACAGAAAAGGAAAGGACATGGATTGTCAGATTAAGATGTGTTTTCGATATGGCTCTGATGCTTGAGACAATCAAAAAGCAGATGGCACATGACTTTGATGCCTACGAATATGCTCCTTTCATCAGGATTGAAGAGGGGGCTGTGAAGGGGGGCCATGGTTGTTTGCTCCGGCGGCTTTACTCCCAAAAAGAAGAAAAAACCCGGGATTTTCTGGCAGTATGCTGAGAAATCTTCGGCAACCATCTGAGGATTGATCTTTCCCACATTTCCTTCACCCAAAACCTCATGGAGTGTGGGGATCATGATCTTGGCCAACTGGGGATGATTGTAGACCGGGGAGGAGCCCCTTCTGTAACTGAAGGCATAATCGGCGCCGAAAGAATGTGTAATCCCCTTGACGGTATCCTCCATCAATTGTTGGATCTTTTTTTGGTTCATTTCACTGAGAGTTCTCACCGTTCCTTCCAGCCGGACTTCATCTGCGATGATATTCGATCGTACGCCTCCCTCGATCTTTCCGATCGAAATGACTGCGGGATCCGTAGCATCGAGGTTTCGGCTCACGATCGTTTGAATGCTCATGATCACTTGAGCGGCCATCGTAATGGCGTCTTTGCCTTCGTGGGGCTTTGCTCCATGTGAGCTCTTCCCTTTGATCGTTATTACAAAGCGGTCTGAGCTGGCCATTATGGCTCCCGAGGAGAACTCGATCTTGCCCAGTTCAAGGGGCATCACATGCAGTCCGAAGATGGCCCTGACTGGGGGATCGTCCAGGACTCCTTCTTTGATCATAAGACTGGCTCCTCCTTCTTCCCCCGCTGGAGCTCCTTCTTCTGCAGGTTGAAAAATAAACTTGATGTTTCCACCGATGTGATCTTTGAGCGCACTCATCACCATGGCTGTCCCCAGCGCTACACTCATGTGGATATCGTGTCCGCAAGCATGCATGACGCCGGGATTTAAGGATTTAAAGGGGACGTTTGTCTGTTCTTGGATGGGTAGAGCATCCATGTCAGCGCGATATCCTACAGTGATCCCAGGCTGGTCTCCCCTTAGAAGAGCCACAACTCCTGTTTTTGCGATTTCCGTCTGGACATCCAGTCCCAAAGACATCAGCTTAGCGGCGATGAGCTTGGATGTTTCAAACTCTCTGTTGCTCAATTCCGGGTTCATATGGATGAAACGGCGGGTTTTCAAAATCTCATCCTTGTGTTTCTTGATCTCGAGGTCTATGAGCTGAGAGGGTTTTTTGTCGACGGCTTGCAAGGCCACGCTCATCGCAAAAAACAGAACAATGGCCGGGACTTTTTTGAATGTGGTTAGAGTGAACATAGGATAATATTAGAGTTGCTCTGGCCTAAAGTCAAATACTCTTGAAATTCAAAAATTCACGTTCTCTGTGTGGGTACCGTAGACGTCCTTGAGAACAGAAGTGATCTCTCCAAGCGTGGCCATGGCTTTCACGGCATCTAAAAGAGCGGGCATCACATTCTTCTCTGATTCCGCGGTGTCCTTAAGATTGCGGAGAGTTCTTTCTACCATGCCCCCATCCCTCTCTTTTCTCAATGCCTGGAGCCTTGTGATTTGGTTTTTTTCTAGTTCTTCGGGTGGATAGTAGAGGTCGAATTGAACCTCCTTCTGTTCACTGGAGAACGCATTAAGCCCGACGATAATCTGCTCCTTGTCCTCAATCAGTTTCTGATAGGAATAGGCGCTGTCCTGGACCTCCTTTTGAATGTATCCTGTCTCGATAGCTTTGAGCATGCCTCCCAGATCTTCGATCTTTTTCAAGTATTCCCAGACTTTGTTTTCGAGGGCGCCGGTCAAGCTTTCTACGAAATAGGAACCGCCAAGAGGGTCAACCGTATCCGTAACTCCGCTTTCGTGGGCGATGATCTGCTGCGTTCGCAGGGCGAGTTGTGCGGATTCCTGGCTTGGCAAGGCTAATGCCTCATCCCGAGAGTTGGTGTGAAGGGATTGAGTCCCTCCCAGAACGGCGGAAAGCGCTTGGAGCGTGACTCTGACGACGTTGTTCTCAGGCTCCTGTGCGGCGAGAGTCACACCGCTTGTCTGTGTGTGAAACCTGAATTTCCAGGACTGCGGGTTCTTCGCCTTGAATTTTTCTTTCATGATCCTTGCCCAGAGGCGTCTTGCTGCCCTGAATTTGGCGATCTCCTCAAACACATTGTTGTGCGCTGCAAGAAAAAAGGAAAGACGGGGAGCGAAAGTGTCCACATCCAGCCCGCTCTCTATAGCTTCCTCGACGTATGTGATCGCATCAGCAAGGGTGAATGCCAACTCCTGGACGGCAGTAGCTCCTGCCTCGCGAATGTGGTAGCCACTGATGCTCATGGTGTTCCATTGGGGAACTTTGTCTTGACAAAAGGCGAGGATATCCACAGTGACCTTCATGGACGGCTGAAGAGGAAAGATGTAAGTCCCGCGAGCGATATATTCTTTGAGAAGGTCATTCTGTATGGTGCCGGAAAGCTTTTCCCACGGGACGTCTCTTTTGTCTGCCAAGACAAGATACATGGCCAGGAGTATAGCTGCTGTCGCGTTGATCGTCATGGACACCGACACTCGCTCCAAGGGAATGTCTGCAAAAAGAGTTTCCATATCTTCGAGTGTGTCGATCGCCACGCCGACCTTTCCGACTTCTCCCAGAGCTTGAGGATGGTCAGAATCGAAACCCAACTGTGTTGGCAGGTCGAAAGCGACACTCAATCCTGTCTGCCCCTGAGATAGGAGAAAGCGGAATCTTTGGTTTGAATCCTCAGCCGTCCCAAAACCTGCATACTGGCGCATTGTCCAGAATTTCGATCTGTACATCGTGGGGTAGACTCCCCGAACGAAGGGATATTCTCCGGGTAGACCCAGGTCCTGATTTGGCTTGAAGGAGCGCAGCTCATCCTCAGTGTAAACTCCTTTTATCCCGATCTTGGAGTGAGTCTGGAAGCTTTTTTTTCTTTCTTTTGTCATGTTATTGTTTTAATGGAACAACCCCCCTCCTCCGGTTTTTTCATCTATGCTTTCAGAAGCTATGAGAGATTAGGTGTGTAGCTTGGTATAGACCTGCATCCCTGCATAACTTCCTCTTTCCCCCAATTCTTCTTCGATCTCTAACAGGCGGTTGTACTTGGCAACTCTTTCACTACGGCTCAAAGACCCGGTCTTGATCTGCCCTGCGTTCAAAGCGACGCTCAGATCTGCGATGAATGTATCTTCTGTTTCTCCGGACCTGTGCGAGATGACGGTTGTGTATCCGTTTTCCTGGGCGTATCTCACAGTATGGATGGTCTCCGTGAGGGTTCCGATCTGGTTGAGTTTTATAAGGATGGAGTTCGAGATTCTCTGCTCGACCCCCATTTGGAACCTTTTTAGGTTGGTGACGAATATGTCATCCCCGACTAACTGGATTTTTTGGCCAAAGGCTTCGGTCATGGTTTTCCAGCTGTCCCAGTCATCTTCATCGAAACCGTCCTCGATGGAGACGATCGGATACTTTTCGATGAGATCTGCGTAGAAAGCGATCATTTCTTGAGTGGATTTTTTTGACCCGTCTGATTTTTTAAAGACGTATGTTTTATCGGTGAAAAATTCTGATGCGGCCACATCGAGAGCAAGAAAAATATCTACTCCGGGTGTGTATCCGGCATCTTGGATGCTTTCCATAATCAGATCAAGGGCTTCTTCATTGGACTTCAAATTCGGGGCGAATCCCCCCTCATCTCCAACGGAAGTATTCAATCCCCTTTTCTTCAGATTTTTCTTGAGGTGGTGAAAGACTTCGGCAGAGACTCTGATAGCTTCTGTAAAGTTAGGACTTCCTCCGGGGACGATCATGAATTCCTGGATGTCCATATTGTTGTCGGCGTGGGAACCTCCGTTGAGGATGTTGATCATAGGAGTGGGGAGTAGAAATTTTTCGGAGTGGCCCAAATATGCGTACAGCGGTTTTCCAAGGGCTCGCGCGGAGGCATCCGCAACAGCCATGGATACCGATAGGATCGCATTGGCTCCCAGGTTCTCTTTGGAAGGGGTCCCATCAAGCTGGAGGAGGGTGTTGTCGATCTCCTCTTGGGCTGTGGCGTCTAAACCTTTGATTTTCGGGGCGATAATATCTTTGACGTTGGCAACGGCTTTCAGAACACCTCTCCCGAGATAGCGTGAGGAATCGCCATCTCTCATCTCCAGAGCCTCGTGGGCACCTGTCGATGCACCGGAGGGGACGGAGGCTTTGCCGACGACGTACGAGTCCAGGATTACTTGGGTGCTAATGGTTGGATTGCCTCGAGAATCCAGAATCTCCCGGGCAACGATGTCTTTGATTATGGAACTAGCCATAAATAAATCTCCCTAGCGGATTTACAGATCGATAGTGATTGAAAAACAAATCGCGAGTTAAAGATAAGATCGAACTACTTTTTTTCTTCTTCCGGTGCTGGAATTTCAGCGGCTTTTTTTGAGATCTCTTGCTTTTTTTTCTCGACGAAGTCCTTTATGGAATCGATACCTTCGTGCGTTTTCTCCTTGACGACTTTGATGCCCTTTTCGGCTTCTTTAGCGATCTTCTCGTAGCTCTCTTTGGCTTTATCGCCTGTTTTTGCGGCGGATTCTTGGATTTTTTTCCGCGTCTCTTCGCCGCTCGCCGGTGCAAAAAGGATTCCCAAAATAAAGCCCGTAGCTGTGCCCAGCAGGAAAGATATGGTGATATCGACAATACCCGAATCTCTATCTGCCATTTTTTGCCTCCTTTTTCTTTTTAATAACTCGCCAGCCAAGTCGTATCAGGGGGAAGAGGTACCAGTACCTGCGAGAGGGTCGAATGATTCTCATGACCAAGAACGTAGAAATCTCAGCTAATCCACTGGCGCTTTGTTTGGTCGCCTTGACGATTTCACCCATATCGTCAATTTTGCCATTTATCTTTTCGCCAGTGTCCTGTAAGCGCTTGACTAGTGCATTTATTTCGAAGAGAGTTCTCTCTCCCTCTTTGGCTGTTTTTTTCAGCTGGATCATGAGCATAACCAAGTAAGTGATCGCAACCACTACAGCAATGGTTATCACCAAGAACAGGAATTGGTTTAATGTTAACGACATCGTACTAATTAGATAGAATAATTGTTCGCTTTTGTCAATTCAATATTCTCTGCTGTCTGTTAGTGGCACGGTGTATGCTGGATATTTTGTCATACACAGGGATATGGAACTTGCGATATTTGTTATTTATAAAGGATCTTTTTTATGTCTTTCAGGTTGTATTCTTCTTCGATCTTATCCAGAATGGCCGTTAAGTTTTTTCTTTCTTGAGACAACAGAGCCTGTTCCCATTCGTTGAGCGTCCGGGAGGTTATAAAGAGCCGGCTTTTTCGTGAGATCTTGTTGATCCCCTTCAGGGCTTGCCAGTGTGTGAACATGATCAAGGCCAGGACTCCAAAAAAGACATTGGGCCCCGGGAGTAACGCCAACAGACCGCTTACAGGAAGAAGGATGGCCTCCCCAACGAGGAGGAGGATGTGCTTTGTCCTCTGTTTTTGGAGGAATAAGAAAAACTTGATCTTGAGGCGTTTCTCATCCAATCGCCCCGAATGGAGAATTTCCACGCTGTCTTCATTGAGTTTGAGAGCTCTGGCAAAGGCCTGTTCTTGGGCAAGGATCCTCTTGGGTAAAAGCATGAGCCGTTTTTTAGCTTCTTCCCAGAGTTTTTCCAGTCGGGTGAACTTGACCTGGATATTTTGAATGGGCTCTGAGGAGAAAAATCTGTATTTTTGGCGGTAATCTTGGACAAAAAAATACTTCATCGGTGTGCTCCATTTTACCATTACAGAAGGAAAGAGAAAACGGTTTTTTCCATCACATAATAAAATCAATTAACCTGGATTATTCACGA
>JAGLRY010000455.1 GCA_023135995.1 Candidatus Aminicenantota bacterium
TGAAGCCCTTCCAAATCCGTTATCTATTACTGATTTGGGATTGCTAACGAATGAGATTGCCTGGCCTTTCAGCAAGTGAGGTGGAAAGCGCCAACCACTTTTATCTGAGGTGCCATTTCATTGTATTTGCGGACAGCAACCTTGGTTTTTTCAACAAAGAGTTGGATCCTATTCTCTTTCATGAATGCCTGTACGTCTTTGTTGACTTTCATCACGCCGAAAAATCCCGTGCCAACAATGAATGCGTCATAATCTTCAAACGGAATTTCCTCAAGGTCATCAAGACAGAGATTGTGCCCATCTTTTCTCCACCAGGATGAAAAGACTCGGTTGGGGAACAGGATGATATCCGAAGTATAGCTCTGGCTGTCGATGGTGATCCGTCCGAAGGAGTAGGAGTCAATCATGCGTTCTCTTCAGGAGAAATGTATCAGTTGTCAGAGTCCTTATTTTTCGACCGAGCAAACCTTTGAGTGCTTTCTGCGCAGCCTTTTTCTCCGCTTCTTTTTTGGAATTTCCTTGGGCCTTCGCCAAGAGTTTATTTTCTGCGAAGACTTCCACAACGAAACTCCTTTTATGGTCGGGCCCTTTTATGGTGACAGTTTTATAGATGGGCGCTGTAGCATTCTCCTTCTGGAGATACTCTTGAAGAGCTGATTTGTAGTTATTCACAAAGAATTTCTTGATGTTGATCCTTTTAAACAGCGACCTCAGGAACTTGAAAACAAAATATCTGGCAGGCTCAATCCCCCCATCGAGATAGATGGCGGCGATGACAGCTTCGTAAACTCCCGCAAGAATAGTTTTTTTCTTTCTCCCTCCGCTCTTGTCTTCCCCCTTACCCAGACGAATATACCTGTCGAATTTGACTTTCCTGGCGAAGTAATCTAAAGCAGTTGTGCTTGCTGCTGCCGATTTGAGCTTTGAAAGCTCCCCCTCTGAAAGCTCAGGATAAGCGCTACAGAGGAAATCTGCAATGATCAGGCCTAGGACAGAATCCCCTAAGAATTCAAGCACCTCGTTGTCCGAAATGTCCTCTTGTTGATTTTCATAGGCATAGGAGCTATGTGTCAGTGCCTGGAGCAACAGATTTTGGTTTTTGAATTGATATCCTATTTTCTTTTCACATTGGGCGATGTTTAGCTTCATGTATCTTCCTTTGCAATTTTATTCGTTAAATGGATAAACTACGTTTCCCTTAACGATCGTTTTTACGGGGCATCCCCTCAGTTTCCATCCGGCGAAGGGACAGTTCCGGCTCTTTGATTCGAATGTATTGACATCCACGATGATATCTTTATTCAGGTCAAGAAGGGTGAGATCGCCATCTGTTCCGGCAGCGATCCTTCCTTTGTTTTTGAGCCCTAGAATCCGAGCTGGGTTGAGCGAGATCATCTCGATGAATCTTGAGAGTGTGATCGTTTGTGTGTGGACAAAGCGATCGAGGATCAGAGAAACAGCTGTTTCCATGCCGATAACACCGAAAGGCGCTTGGTCGAATTCCACAGCCTTTTCATCCGGCGTGTGAGGGGCATGGTCTGTGGCGATAACATCGATGATGCCATCTCTCATAGCCTTGACCATTGCCTTGACGTCTGATCGGCTTCTCAAGGGAGGATTCATTTTAAGATTGGTGTCATAATTTTTGAGAGATGCATCCTCTAATAGGAGATGATGTGGCGTCACTTCGGCTGTGACCTTGATCTTTTTTCTCTTGGCATTCCTGATGAGTACTGCAGCCCCCTTGACACTGAGGTGTGCGATGTGGATGGGCACATCGGTCTTTTCGGAAAGGAGGATGTTGCGAGAGACCATGATCTCTTCCGAGACGCCGGGGATTCCTCTTAAGCCAAAACGGTATGAATAGCGTCCCTCATGCATGACGCCATTGCTGCTCAGCGCTTTGTCTTCACAATGGTCGATGATCAGAGTGTCCATAAGCTTGGAATATTCGAGGGCCCGGCGCATGACCTCATTGTTAAACACAGGTTGACCATCGTCAGAAAACGCTATGGCACCGGCCTTGGTTAGATCCGCCATATCGGTAAGCTCTTCACCTTTAAGCCCTTTTGTGACTGCCGCAATGGGAAAGACGTTCACCGCCGCATTTTTTTGTGCCTCGGAAACAATAAAATCAGTCACCCCCAGGTTATCATTCACAGGAGAAGTGTTCGGCATGCAGGCGATGGACGTAAAACCTCCCTTAGCTGCTGCACGGGCACCTGTGCGGATCGTTTCTTTATTTTCCTGTCCCGGTTCTCGGAGGTGGACATGCATGTCGATAAATCCAGGGGCGACAACAAGGTCTGTCGCATCGATGGATTTTTGAGCTTTTGTCTTTATGTTTTTGTTTATTTCTGAAATTATTCCATTATCGATGAGGACGTCCAGCTGGTCGTCTGTCTGGCTGGCAGGGTCGACAACTCTGCCGTTCTTAATCAATATCTTCACGTTCTTTTCCTCCTGACTAATCCCTCCCGCCTATTTGATCCTTCCTGGTTCTGTGATGAGGACTTCGTCTATTTCATCGATCTCTTTAAAATGGACTTGTACGATCTCTCTCTTGGATGTGGGAAGGACTTTTCCAACATAATCCGCACGTATGGGAAGCTCTCTGTGTCCTCGATCGATGAGGACAAGGAGCTGGATCGTTTTAGGCCTTCCCAGGTCGATGAGACTGTCCATGGCTGCTCGGATTGTCCTCCCAGTGAAAAGCACATCGTCGACGAGAAGAATATCTTTTTTTGCAACAGAGAAGTCTATCTCTGTCTTTTTGACCATATGCTGGCCTTCCAATTCTGAGAAGTCATCTCGATAGAGAGTGATATCTAGAACGCCGATAAGAACGTCGATCCCCTCCAGGGTTTTGATGAGTTTGTTCACCCTTTTTGCAAGGTGGACACCCCTGGTTCTGATTCCGATGATCACCAAGTTTTTTAAATTCCGGTTCCGTTCAGTGATCTCCGTTGTCATGCGTTGGATGGATCTTTTAATTTTTCGGGCGTCCATGACCCTGGCTTTTATTTTTTCTTCCATGAAGCAACTCCTGGTTTGGTGATACCCTATAACTCAGCGAATCTTTGATTTGACCGCATCATGTGAGGAGTGTTTGCTTAAAAAAATGCAATATTTCCGATAAAATGTCAATAACCGATCCTA
>JAGLRY010000456.1 GCA_023135995.1 Candidatus Aminicenantota bacterium
CCTACACCAGGAATCATCGATCCTTTCGGGAAGAAAAGAACGCCTCCGCAATTTTGATATCCTTTTGGATCTGATGAGACAGTGCCTTGGGTGAATCGAAATTAATCTCATCACGGATCTTCTTCAGGAAGCGAATGTGGATTTTTTTCCCGTAAAGGTCTGCGTCGAAATTCATGATATAGGTTTCAATATTCCTATCTTTGTGTTGGAACGTCGGACATATGCCGATATTGGTGAGGGATGGATAATTCTTTCCGTCAAGGAGAACCTCGGAAAGGAATACGCCCTCCGGTGTGATCTCGTTTGGGGTCTGGATGTTGGCCGTAGGAAATCCGAGCGTTTTCCCTCTCGACTTCCCTTTGATGACCTTACCCTCGATCTCGTAGAACCTGCCGAGGAGGGTCGCTGCTTTTTCGATCTCTCCTTCTATGAGGAAATCGCGGATAATGCTGCTGCTCACAACCAATCCACGCACACTAACAGGAGGGATGGACCGCACATAAAAATCGAGTTTCCGCGCGAGGTGAGTGAGCGTATCGGTGCATCCTTCCCTGTTCCTGCCGAAACAGAAGTTCTCTCCGACGATGATCTCTTGGGCTCTAAGGGGTTTGAGGACAATATTTTCTATAAAATCTTGAGCGGTCCGGCTGGCTAGGTTTCTGTCGAAGTCCAGTATGAGAGCTGCATGAATGGGGAAGCGGCCTATTTCCCTTAGCCGTTGATCCATGGATTGCAGCATGTGTATCTGCCCTTTGCCAATGATTTTCTTAGGATGTGGCGAAAAGGTCATAACCACAGGGAGAAAGCCCTTCTGTTTGGCTTCATCAGTCAGAATTTGCAAAATTTTCTGATGCCCCAAGTGGACACCATCAAAATTCCCGATGGAGACAGATGTTTTTTTTGGAAAAGACGGAAAATTTGCGATGCCCTTTATGATTTGCATGGATCTACAAGGTTATGACCTTTGCCTTTTCCATATATGCTATTCTGAGTTGGTGAAGACATTGGTCTAAGAAGATCTCCTCATCGGATTGCAAATTGCCCTTCGTTTTTTCTTTGAGCATGTCGAGCAGATCTATCAGACGCTGTGTGAGCTTGAGGTTTTCCTCTGTGTTCTTGGCTTCAGGGTGCTCTGTTTCCCCGAGCTCGATCAAGGCCTGGGTGAAAAAGGGGAGGACTAAGGAGCTGAAATCCAGTGGTGGCAAGATCTTTTTGGGCTCTGTTTCATCTTGTTTTTTTTCCTTCTTGTCTTCCTTCCTGACTTCTTGCTTTTTGTCCTTTTTCTCTTTTTCCTTTTTTTCTTTTGATGTGGGACTTTCTTTTTTCTTGCTTTTTTCGGCCATCTTCTCTCCTAACTCTTAAGATTATATGATCGAAGGGTTGGGATTGAAATTTATTACAGTTTCAGATAATTTGGTTATGTTGGAAAAAAATTCTACAACAAATCCGATATAAATTCAAGGAAGCTCAAAATGGAAGATGCAAAGTTTGCAGGCCAAAAATTCGAACAATTGATCAAGATCCTGGACACCCTTCGGGGAGAGAATGGGTGTCCATGGGATAAAGAGCAAGATGAGCAGTCCATATCCAATTATTTCCTGGAAGAGGTTTATGAGACCCTCGATGCCATTCATTCTGGAGATACGCCCTCTGTCGCCGAAGAACTGGGAGATGTCTTGATGGAGATTGTCTTTTTAGCGAGGATTTACAAAGAAAAAAAGGAATTCACGATGTCAGACGTTGTGGAGAACATCAATCAGAAGATGATCCGTCGACATCCCCACGTTTTTGGCGGCAAGACGATCACCTCTTCTTCAAAGGTATTGGATGAATGGAATCAAGGAAAACAGCGGGAGAAGAAAAGGCAGTCTTTGTTTGATGGGATCGTTAAGATGGCTCCTGCTCTCCATTCGGCCTATCAGATCGGACTACGCGTGTCTTCCTATGGTTTTGATTGGAAAAATCCCTCAGATGCTCTGGAAAAAGTCAAAGAGGAGATCTCTGAGTTGGAGAGAGCCTTGGAAATAGGAGATAAGGAACACATATTCCAAGAGATGGGCGATGCTTTTTTTGCTCTGACGAATGTCTCACGCCAATTGGGTGTCAATCCAGAGATCGCTATGAAGAAGGCCAATGAAAAATTCATGCTGAGGTTTGAGTCTCTTGAAAAAACTTTGGCTGAGAGAGGAAAAAGCCTCGGTCAGACCAGTCTCGAAGAGATGGACGAGATTTGGGAACAGATCAAAGATCGAGAGTCATGAAACGGACCTCTCCGTTTTAGGTATCAGCCCTATCCCGTTGGAGAAGGCTGGCTTTGATAAATTCATCTAAGTCTCCGTCCAAGACTTTGTCCACATTGCCTGTTTCTACGTTCGTTCTGAGGTCTTTGATCATCCGGTAAGGATGGAGCACATAAGACCGGATCTGATTTCCCCAGGCGATCTCACCCTTTGCGTCTTCCAGTTTTTCGAGCTTTTCGCGCTTTCGTTTCTTTTCCAGTTCATAGAGACGGGATTTGAGCACTTTCATAGCACTGGCCTTATTTTTGTGTTGAGATCTTTCATTCTGGCACTGGACAACAATTCTAGTGGGCATATGAGTGATCCTCACGGCTGAATCTGTGACATTTACGTGTTGGCCGCCACGGCCGGATGCTCTGTAAGTGTCGATGCGCAAGTCTTCAGGATTTATTTCGATCTCGATATCTTCTTCAATCTCTGGGTATGTAAATACCGCTGCAAATGACGTGTGGCGTCTTTTGTTGGCATCGAAGGGCGAGATTCTGACCAATCGATGAACACCTGATTCTTGGCTCAGGTTTCCGTAGACATAATCGCCCTTGATGCGGAGTGTCGCACTTTTCAGCCCTGCTTCCTCTCCAGGTTGGCTGTCCAATAATTCTGTCTTGTATCCCTTCCTTTCTGCGTACCTGATATACATCCGCAGGAGCATCTGGGCCCAATCTTGAGATTCGGTCCCTCCTGCACCCGGATGGATGGTGAGAATAGCATTACGAGAATCATCGGAATCCGTGAATAGGGCTTGGAGTTCTGTCTGCTCCAACTTATTTTCAAACGATATGATTGCGTGTTTGAGGTCCTCCTGGATGTTTTCCCCCTCTTCGACCAGTTCGAGCAGGACCTCGAGTTCTTCCTTCTTTTCGATCACTGAAGAACGCGCTTGGATATCTCGTTCCAATCGTTTCTTTTTTTGCTGGAGGGATAAAGATTTTTGTTGGTCGTTCCAGATATCGGGTTTGGTAAGTTCTTGATTTACCGCTTCTAGCTCTTTTGATTTTTGACTCAGGTCAAAGAAAACCTCGCAATTCTTCGAATTTGGCAAGCAGTGTTTTGCTTCTTTCCTGGAGTTCGGAAAGGTTCTGTTCAGGGGAGAAATCGCTATCTTTCATTTCGCCTCTTGATGACGGCAAGAATAAGGAAAAAGACCGTCAAAGTCAAGCTGATATATGGTAAAACATCACCATGTTTGGTGTATACTGTATTCTTGTCCAGGGGAGTGATGGTGTCGTACAAAAACGTCCGGGTCATCAATTCAGATCGAGAGAGGATCCTCCCATAGGGATCGATGATACCGCTGACACCTGTTGTAGCCGCTCTGAGAAGATAACGCCGATTCTCCACTGCTCTGAGGACTGCTATGGCAAAATGCTGATAAGGGGCTGAGCTTCGTCCATACCAGCCATCATTGGTGATCGTGACCAGAAAGCTGGCTCCGTTTTTAGCAAATTTGCGGACAAGGTTTGGAAATATGATCTCGTAACAGATCGGGGAGCCGAATCTGATCCTTTCATGTTCATGGAGTGTAAATTGATCTCCTGGTGTGATATCGCCGATGGCGTGGGTCATGAGCGAGATGAATGCAAACACCTTTTTGTAGGGTGTGTATTCGCCGAAAGGAACGAGATGAATTTTGTGGTATTGACTTTGGGAGAGGTCTGGTTTCAGGCAGATCGCTGTGTTGTAGTATTTTGCCTCTCCCCCTGTCTCGGTCTTTTCGTTTGTTCCGAGAAGCAGTGTACATCCTGTGTCCTGAACAAATTGAAACAGCCTCTCCTTGAATTCCTGATAAATACCGAGTGAGCATCCGAAACACAGCGGTACAGTAAATTCAGGCCAAATGATCAGATCGTTATTTTTCAGGTTGGCATCGAGGCTCAGCTGCAAGTGTTGGTTGAAGAGGGATTCGATCTCCTGGAAGGACAACTGTCCCCATTGTATGTCTGAAGAGACATTCCCCTGGATGACGGCTGCGGAGAAAGAATTTTCCTGAGCCGGAATATCTTTGATGCTAACAAACCCGCTCACATGGATAAGAAAGACCAGTGCAAGAGTTGCAAAGAAGGGAGCCCTTTTGCCCGTTTTCATCGAGAGCACAAAAAGACTCTGGAAGAGCACAAGGATAAATGAGAGACCGTAGATGCCGGTTATCGAGGCCATCTGGATAAAGTAGAGATTTTTGTACTGGCCATAGCCGAGAAGGCCCCACGGGAATCCCGTTAATATGTGTGTGATGATGAGCTCAAACGAGATCCACAGGAAGGGAGCGAGGAAGAAACTCAGGATAGGGAAGGACTTATGAATTTGAGTGAAGCATAGAGAAAATGCCGCCCACGTCAGTCCGAGTACACACATGAACCCCACATAGATGAGAAGGCTGATGGGGACAGAGAGGCCTCCATAATGGGAGGGAACAGCTGGGATCCAATACAGTAGTACGGCATAATACGAAAATCCGGCCATCCAACCGAGGAGGAATCCCCGTCCTGGATTTTTTTTTGAAAGTACAAGAAAAAGGGGGATGAGGGAGATCCAGGAGAAAAAAGCCAGATTAAACTTGGGAAAGGCAAGGGCCGTAATCGCGCCGCTTAATACCACCAAAAACACATCCCGAGTTTTGATTGTCATGAATCCATCCCTTATAAATATAGCACGCGCCTTTTCTTCGGATCGCACGGCAGAAAAAGACAGATGGTGTGGATCAAACGGATTGAAGATACAAGCAACTCAGCGGCGCCAAATAAAATAGTCAGATTTTTGCTTTCCCTGAGCTTGTGCAACCTTTCCCAACTCTTCTTCAGCCTGGACCCTTGTCTCATAACCACCCAATCGAACCTTGTAGAGCGGGTTTGTTTCAGTTGGAGTCGGATCGAAGACCTGGGCAGGAAAGCCCTGATCCTTCAATTCCTCTGCTATCGCATAGGCGGAATCCCTGTTCTTGAATGCTCCGATCTGGATGTAATAGCCGCTACTTCTTGGAATGGGGGCAGGTTTCGTTTTGGCTTCTACTTTCACTTTCTGATGGGATGCCAATTCTTCGCGAATTATGTCTTTGGGCTGTTCTGCTGGTTTCTCTGTTTCTGTCGCTTTTTCCTCAGGCTCTTCAAACGGCTTTGGCTCTTCTTCGACAACACGTTCTGTTAGAGGTTCAGAAGCGAATTGGGTGGTATCCGCAATTTGAGCCTGCTTTTTACCTACGGA
>JAGLRY010000457.1 GCA_023135995.1 Candidatus Aminicenantota bacterium
ATGTTTCCCTTCGCCCTCTTCTTTAGCCCATGCTTCAGCGCATTCGTCACAAGCTCGTTCACGATCAATCCCAAAGGGATCGCCCTGTTGATATCCAGATACACATCTTTAATATCCACACTCAACCCGATGGCTGCTCCCTCCGCTCTATAAACCGACACAAGATGCGTCGCCAGCCCCCTCACATAGTCAGCGATGTCGATCCTCGACAAATCCCCAGACTGATACAATTTCTCATGGATCAGCGCCATCGACCTTATCCTGTTCTGACTCTCAAGAAACATCTCCCTCGTCTGCTCATCCTCCACCTCCCTCGACTGGAGCCTCAGCAAACTCAAGATGATCTGCATGTTGTTCTTCACTCTGTGGTGGATCTCATACAGCATCACCTCTTTTTCCTTGAGCGAGTCTTTGATCTTTGCCTCAGCCCGCTTTCTCCCCGTAATGTCTCTGTATATTCCATAAACAGCCTCGACCTTCCCATCGATCACAATCGGCGTCCCAAGAATCGATACATGCACCAATTTTCCATCCTTGCGCCTTCGCACGGTCTCAATATCCACATTTTCACCTTTGGCCGTGATCTTTGTCACCTCATGGGCTTCCTCATGGAGTTTCCCGGGCGCAATCAAATCATCCAGAGGCCGGTTCCCAAAATCTTTCAGGGTGTATCCAAACAGCCTCGTGAATTCGCTGTTGATGCGGATAGGCCTGCACTCTTTGTCTGTCAATACGATCGCCTCTTTAGCCCCCTCAAAAAGCCGGTTCAAATAGGCCGTCTCCACATTCAGCCGCTCCCTTGCCCTTGTCCTGTCGATGGCCATGGCCACCTGCTCTGATATAAATGTCAGGATGTTTTTGTCTTCCTCGCTGTATCGCACACCCTCGGTATAGGTCTGGACCACCATCACGCCGATCGTCCTTTTCCTGGTTTCAAGGGGAACTCCCAGCCAATCGATAGATGGAGGCCCTATAGAGACAATCTCGCCCTTCTTTTCAAGCCCGTTAAACACCTTGGGCAGCGCAAGCAGTGGCTCTCCCGTCCGGAGCACATATTCCGTCAATCCCTTTCCCAGAGGCTCAGAGCCGGGATTCTCTTCCTCTTCATCCACAAAATAGGGGAAATGAAGCATCTTCTTTGCTCTATCATGCAGGGCGATGTAAAAATTCTTTGCCGGCATCAATTCCGAAATGGTTTCATGGATGATTCGATAAAGCGCATCCAAACTCTCTGCAGAATGGACAGCTTCTGATATCTTGTAGAGGGCCTCCTGGATCTTTTCGGCTTTTTTGTGTTCTGTGATGTTCCGCACCACAGTGGCCACCTGTACGACCTCATCCCCCTCGAGAATGGGAATTTTTCTCGTTTCCGTGAAGATTTCTCTCTCTCCGATGTTTGTTTTTTCCTCTGTGACGAGTGTTTTTCCCGTCTGAAAAACTTTTTGATATTCTTTGTCGACTTTAGCTGGGAGGAACGGGAAGACTTCTCTGAATGCCTTTCCCACAGGTTTTTCATCGAGGGCAAGCTCTTTCAGCCATCGCATGAAGGCTTTGTTGATCAACACGATCCTGCGGTCTTTATCGATCACATGGATGGCATCACCCATGGCGTCGAGGGTTTCGCGAAGTTGTAATTCAGAGCGCTGCAGCGCCTCTTCAATATCTTTTTTATTCATTTGTGCGCCTTATCAAACCTTAACTGTAGGGTCCGTTCCCCGAACGGACCGATGTAGGGTCAGCTCCCCGAGC
>JAGLRY010000458.1 GCA_023135995.1 Candidatus Aminicenantota bacterium
CCCCACTCCGTTTTGGCAAACTTCCGGATCATCTTGCGGCCTATGGTGGGATACCAGAGAAGGTCATGGTAGACATTGCTGGCAAAGGGTGCCCAGACGATAAGCGGTGAGTGTAAAAGTATTTTTTCAAAGGGTCTTAGGAATCCGATACGGAGCATCTGATCTCCCCAGACCACGAAGCTTTTTTTCGATTTAAACGCAAAATTCATTGCGGATATGTCTTCCCCCACCACCTCGACCTCCGCCGGATCACCCGTTCCCAGCCCCCTTTCATGACACATCCGGATGTAGGGGATCGACATGGGATCGAATCCCATGATCTTTGCGGCGATGGCATCGATGGCCACAGAATCCGCACTGGCGAGGATGACATTTTTTGCCTTCGGGACCATGGTCCTGGGCCCGGCCCCATCTCCACATACCGTACCATCCATCACAGAAAAAATTCCGGGATGGAGTTCCTTCTGCATGATGAGCAAGTCCACCAGAACCTCATGGATGTACTTGTGCGCATAATGCCGGACCTCTTTCAGCAATCCCCCAAAGGCATTCTTGATGGCTCCGGTCGTCACGGAATGGCCGTGGGTTTTCACTGTGGGGAGGTGAATGACATTCTTCCCAAAAAACATTTTTGGGATCTCTATCCCCTCCGGAAAAATTTGGTCCAGTTTCAGTAATTTATCCTTGAAGGTGTACTTGACCCATTCGGCTTGGTCAAGAGGGGCAAAATTGATTCCATACTCCTCGAGGATGGGTGTCCACTTGTTGTTTTTTGCCCCCTTCACAGGGTTTGTGACCACAGTCTTGTTCTCTACAGCGATCAGTTTTTCCTTTGTGTATCCGTCCTCGAGAAGAGCTTGAACCAAACCGTCCAGTTGCCAGGGTTGGCTGGAGCAAGAGGGAAAGTACTTGGTCCAGGATAGGTTGAGTTTGATCAACGTGGTGTTATCTTTAGAGATAAACCGCTCATAGTCGGCCAAACGCATGAGCTTTTTGTAATCGTCCAGAATGGACTCTGTCGAAGTCCTCAAAATAACAACTTTAGATCTTTCCATCTCCTACTTCCCGAAATATATGATGAGTGCTGCCGAAGTGATCCATAGGAAAACATCAAAAAGGAGAGGACGGTCCTTGAGGATCAATGTCTCTGGGGTTCCTCCCTCAGCTTTTTGATGAATGAGGTAGAGATACCGGAATATCCCGTAAAGGACAAAAGGGATCGTCAGGATCAATTTGTTTGTCCCGAATTTTTCTATGGTCTCTCCAGAAATGGTGTAAAGACAGTAGGCGATAACCGTCGAGGCCGTGACGACAGAGATCATCTGATCCAGAAGATAGGGCGAATACTCCTTGAGGATGGACCGGTGGTTCACGGCTTCTTCATCCAGGAGTAAAATCTCATGCCGCCTCTTGCTCAGTGCCAGGAATAGCGCCAGCAGCGTCGTACAGATCAGAAGCCATGGTGAGATTTGAACCTGGATGGCCACGGCACCGGCTATGACGCGGAGGAAAAAACCCGACGCCACGATAAACACGTCCAGGATGACAACATGCTTTAAGGCGAACGAATAGGCGATCTGGAGGACAAAATAGACCAGGCAAACCCAAAGAAATTCCCTGTTCACCATGGCGGCTAAGAGTAGGCTGACAAAACTCAGGATAACAAAGGCTGCAATGGCCTGACTCTTCTTCAATCTCCCCGCAGCCAACGGCCGCTTCGACTTGATGGGATGAAGCCTGTCCTCCTCGATGTCTTTCAGGTCATTTAAAATATACAGAGCACCGGAAAGCAGACAAAAAACAGCAAAAGCCAGGAGTGACAAGAGGAACATCGAGCGATTGAAGATGTTTTCCGAAAAAATAAGCGGAGCAAAGATAAAGAGGTTTTTCAGCCACTGCTGTGGTCGGATGGATTTGAAGAGCTCAACGAGTGCCATTGTCTATGATTGTATTTTTTTTTAAGCGATGAAGCAAATCCTTCGTGAAGGACGTTAGCATTTCTAAATCCGTGTTGATGTCATTCCGATTGATCAGATTGTATGATATCTAAAA
>JAGLRY010000459.1 GCA_023135995.1 Candidatus Aminicenantota bacterium
CCCTCTATGAATTGGCGTCTCTCAAAACTGGATAAATACACCCTTATCTCCAATTCTGACGCCCACTCCCCACCCCGGATCGGGAGAGAAGCCAATGTTTTCGACACAGATTTCAGTTATGAAGCCCTCATTCAAGCAATAAAGCGCAAAGATCCTGAAAAATTCCTCTACACGGCTGAATTTTTTCCTGAGGAAGGAAAGTATCACTATGACGGCCACAGAAAATGTGATGTCGTCTTTTCTCCGGAGGAAACGATCCAGCACAAAGGTTTATGCCCGCAGTGCGGGAAAAAGCTGACGATCGGTGTGATGCATAGAGTCACAGAGCTCGCAGATAGAGAGCCGGGCCAGATCCCGCCCATGAGGATCCCGTTCAAAAACCTCATCCCCCTGAATGAGATCATAGCCCAAGCTATTGGAAAGACGGCAGGATGCAAAAGCGTCTGGGACATCTATTTCCGGTATATCCACGAATTCGGGGACGAACACAGGATCCTCACAGAAGTCCCCATCTCCCAATTGATGCAGATGAACTCCGAAAAGATCGCTTTGGGGGTCGAACGGATGAGGAAAGGGCAGGTGAAGATCATCCCCGGCCATGACGGAACTTATGGCGTCATCAATCTCTTCGATGAGGACGCTCCCGCAGAAGCTGATGCCTGTCAGCTCAAATTATTTTAATCCAGCTGAAAGATGGGTTAATCAGAAAAGCTGCCGATACTTTCTATTTCTATGGTAAAATATATATCTTTTATGATTAGGTCTTTTGTTATGAAACTGAACTTCAAAGATACTGAATTCATCGAACACTTACGGCTCATCGGGCTCGCTGTGCTGGTGGGATTCCTTGCAGGCTTGGCTTCCATCCTTTTTAAAAACATGATTCATTTTTTCCAGAAACTCTTTTGGCGTGCGCCCAGCATAATCACGGCTATTCAAACACAACCCTGGTATATCACTGTTCTCATACCGGCGGCAGGAGGGCTGCTCATCGGGCCTCTGATTTACTACGGTGCTAGAGAAGCAAAAGGACATGGGGTTCCGGAGATCATGGAATCCTTGATCTTCCGCGGGGGAAAAATCCGCAATCAGGTGGCTATCGTCAAAGGCCTGGTTTCTTCGATCTGTATTGGGTCCGGGGGTTCGAGCGGAAGGGAAGGCCCGATCGTTCAGATCAGTTCCAGCATGGCTTCGACAATCGGCCAGCTCTTCCGTATCAAAGAAAGGGGGATGCGAACGTTGGTTGCCGCAGGAGCGGGTGCAGGGATCGGCGCGACGTTTAACGCTCCCATTGCAGGAGCGCTTTTCGCTGTGGAAGTCATCCTCGGAGAATTTGGAGTATTTGCTTTCAGCCCGATCATCGTGGCATCTGTGATCGCCACCCTCACATCCCGCGTCATAGGCGGAGATTTCTCTGCGTTCACCGTACCGGAATACACCCTGAACAGTATTTGGGAGATCGGCCCCTATGTGCTTTTGGGAATTGTGTGCGGCATCGTGGCTATACTGTTCATCGAAGTCCTCTACTTCTTCGAGGACAAATTTGATAAACTCCGACTCCACCCCGCCCTCAAGCCCGCATTAGGAGGGCTTTTAGTGGGCGCCGTCGGATTAGGATTTCCACAAGTCTTAGGGGTGAGTTATGAAGCTATGGATGCCGGACTCCTCGGCCAAATGGGTCTGTGGTTGGCGCTTGTTCTTGTTTTCTCAAAAATTCTTGCCACCTCGCTGACTCTTGGTTCAGGCGGATCTGGAGGCATCTTTGCGCCCTCTCTCTTCCTGGGTGCCATGACAGGAAATGTCGTGGGCTCTGTCTTCCACAACATTTTCCCGAATTCGATGTCTTCACCGGGAGCCTTTTCACTTGTCGGGATGGGCGCGGTGGTGGCTGGAGCAACTCATGCGCCGATCACAGCGATCATCATTATCTTTGAGCTGACGGACGACTACAAGATCATCCTCCCTCTGATGCTCTCCTGTATCATAGCGTCCTTCATCACTGTAGGTATTCACCGCGATTCCATCTATACCATGAAACTCCGGCGAAGGGGCATCTTTTTCAAAGAGGGGCGCGAGGTGAATATACTGAGATCCCTGCCTGTCAAGGAATTTATCAGCCATGACTATCAGAAATTTTTGAACACAGAGCATGTGGGCAGGATCGTAGACCAAGTGATCGGCGGCAAGCACCACGCCTTTCAGATCGTCGATGGAGAAAACAATTATGTCGGCTGTTTTGCTCTCAACCAGTTGAAAAAGATCGTCCTCCAGAAAGACCTTCTGGATTCTCTCGTTATTGCTGAAGACCTGGCTGTTCCCGGAATCCAGCTGGACTATGAAGACGACATGGAGAAGGCCATGAAAATCTTCGGACGCGAAGATGTGGCTGAGATCCCGGTCCTGGAGAATAAAAAATTCAAGGGCGTCGTTAAACGAAAAGACACCATCGAAGCTTATAATCATGAGATCATCAAAAGGGAGGCCACAGCCGGACTCGTCCAGAAACTGAAGTTTACCCAACCCAACAAAACTTATGACTTGAGTGCCGGATACAAGATCATGGAAGTCGAGGCCCCTTCGATTTTTTGGGATAAAAGCTTGAAGGAGCTCAACCTCAAAGCCCTCCACAGGATCGACGTGCTCCTGATAAAAAGGAAATATCCTCCGCTGAC
>JAGLRY010000046.1 GCA_023135995.1 Candidatus Aminicenantota bacterium
GGACCGATAGCGGCATAGATAATCCACGGTTGTTTTTCCACGACATCGATATCTACAGTTCGGCCTCCCATAACCGCCGGGCCTATGCTTCGCCACTTGAGATTCTCATAAAGGTCAGAGACCTGGTCTGCGCTCTGTGCACTGGTATGGACAGACAACCCACAGAAAAATAACAGGATAGCGATAACGGCATGAATTTCACTCTTTCTCATTTCTCCTCCTTTTTGGTGAATGGATGGATTCATCAAGGAAAAACTCATATCACTCTTCAAGCTGATCCAAAGGATAAACCGCATTCCCATCAATATACGAATGCGAATACGAGTGGTTATGTTTAGTACAGGTTGGAGGGTCTAGTCAAGCAACAAATTTTTCAGTGCTTGTTGGATCTCAGGAAAAAGGAACTCCGTTTTAGAGACAAAGATAAAAAAATACGGAGGGATATGTTGAGCAACATTCAAATTTTAAATGTCATGTGCCTTCGAACCGCTTCCCCACCCGTTGAATTCTCCAGCAAAATAGTCATGGCATAACTTCCTTCCGGAAGACTGAGAGGGATCTCTACAGAATAAGATTTCCCCACCATGCTTTCCAATTCCATTTCGGTTAAAGAGAGGACAAAGTCCTTCTGAGTATCCCAAATTCTTTCCTCTGTCGTTGCATCCTCGATCTCAGCCGTGACCGTGAGAGTCGTCTCCAGTTTATCGCCTTCGTCGCTCATCCAGATGTTATTGAAGGGGATTTTCATCTGGATTTTCTGTTGGCCGTCTGATTCCTGAAGGATTTTCAACTCAAATGCAAAGACAATCTTCTTATCGTCCACCTTGGATACTCTCCATGACTGTTGGGGGTCTTTGAGAATATTCACTAGAGTAAACTCCCCTTCTAGAGTGATCTGATATTCGCCGTTCAAATCGTGATCCTCGAAGACGATGACATAATTGGGCTCATAATACCAATTCTCATAGTGAAAATCCTTAAACCCGGGATTGACCAAACGATTATCCGGAGGACCGAGAATAATGTAGATCCTCCCTCTATCCTGCAACCATCCGAGAGCTATACCCTCTTTAAAAAGGGCATTTGATATTTCAACCCGGCGAAAATATTCCTCTTTAAACTCATTGATCTCTGTCGAGGGGTCTGGATCACGCTTTTTCCAGAATTCATCCACAAACTCTTGTCTTTTCTCGGGAGGAGTTGAGAGAAAAATGTGTTTTTCCTGTTTTGTGATCGTGTAACGGGTCTTCGAGAGAAATTCTTTGCTGCTTGGATCCAAAGCATACTTTTTTTGAGGGATCGTCGTACAGGACGTCACGATCCACAACACAGATAAAAGAAAAATGATTGCGTTTTTACTGAAGTATTGTTGTCTCTTCATCTTTAACTCCTTGGAGCAACCATATGGCAAAAAGCGTGCCAATCCAACTCCTCAAGAATATTGATATTACCCCAGCAAAACTGTACTCCTCAGAGGACAACCGCATAGAAAAAGAACGAATATACGCTAGAAGGCTTTGGAGATGGCAAGAGCGACATAAAAGATTTAGAAAAGGAGTTATTTCCCTCCAATCTGCATGAGTTGGACGCGTAGTGTCGGGGCCGTTATCGTACGATTTAGATCAAGGTCATTCCCCACCATGTCGATCCCGTTCAATATGGCCTCTGCGGTCCCAGCAATTGTTAGCCCTTTCACGGGAAAGGCAAGTTTGCCATTTTCGATCCAAAAACCGGATGCTCCGCCGCTAAAATTCCCGTTGACAGGATTGATCCCATAGCCGGTAACACCTTTAAGATAGAGACCTTTTTTAGTCGATCGGATGATCTCCTCAGGAGTGCTTTGCCCAGCCTCCATATAGAAATTGTGGGGGCCGATCCCGGGCAGACTGGTGTAACCTCTTCTTGAGGCATTCCCCGTGCTTTTCACTCCTGCCCTCTTAGCAACGATGGTGTTATACATGAATCCCTTGAGCACTCCTTGCTCTACGATGACTCTCTTCTGCGTAGGAACTCCTTCTCCATCAAATGGATCGCTTCCCATTCCTTTGGGTCGAGTTCCATCATCAATGATGGTGATCAACTCTGAAGAAATCTTTTTGTCCAGACTTTCCCTGAGAAAACTTGCACCCTGAAGGACTCGTTCTCCGTTTATGGCGGCCAGTATTCCACCCAAGATCGCACGGGCCACATCGGGGTCAAAGATCACAGGGGCCTTTTGTGTCTTCACCATTTGCGGGTCGAGCATCTCATAAGCATCTTTGGCTGCCTTTTCGGCGATTTCTTCAGGAGGCTTTAAATCAGAGAAGGAGCGCCTAGTGCACCTCTCACCTCCTGTAGACTTTTGTTCCCCTTTCTCTGCGACGACATAAACGCCATAGGAGCAAAAAGAAGATTTTTTAGATTTCGATAGGCCATTGGAGTTTACGAGAAAGATCTCACTCTCTCCTTCCCCATAAGCCGC
>JAGLRY010000460.1 GCA_023135995.1 Candidatus Aminicenantota bacterium
AGGGTAAAAAATGTCGATTATGGATAAAAAGGACATTGAAAATGGAAAGCTCAAGGTCATTAACTGAAAGAATAAGGTAAATATTTGATATTGCTTTTGTTAAATATAGTATCGACATTTTTTATAAATAATCCACGTTAAATAGACCAGGGCATTAGGGGGTGCCCTGGTAATTAAAAGGAGGGGGGTTAGGAATAAAGATGAGTTAAGGTCATCAATCGAACAGACATTTTTTTATTTTATTTGCTCTTTTGGCAGTTTTTCTCTGGGAGGTTTTCTCCATGGCCTGCGAGGGTCCTGGGATCGTCTAGGGTCTCTCCACGGGCCAGCTGATCGGTCCTTTAAGCGCTTTTTTTGCTCTGGTGTCAGGACGGGGTCTAATTCCGCTTCCAAGGATTCAAATTCTGCCTGCATGTCCATCATGAACTTCTCACGGATATCTAAGGACTTTTTCCTGTGCTTCTCAAGGATTCCTCTAATCTGCTCCCTTTGATCTGGAGTTGGACGGATACTTCTCTCCATAAAAGAGACCATACCAACGGGATTTCTGTTGGCAAAAGCTCTCTGGATCCTGTGTCGTAGGAATGCCCTGTTGAGCATGGCACCGAGCACGATCCCGATCACCAATGTTACGATGATGATTAACGCTATTTTTACTTTTGTGTTCATAACATGTTCTCCAAAATCAAAATAATGGGAGATCGAGAATTTCCTCCATGGTTGTATCCGCCATGAAAAAGAGCTCGTCCTCGGGCACGATATCGCTTTTAATCACGTTATAAGAGATCAGAAGCACCAGAACCACAGCGCTAACGATAGCGACTTTGCGAAAGGCGGCCATGAAATTTTCGTAGAAAACTTCCAATCCGTTTTTCTTTGGGCTCAATGTCTCGATCCGCTGGATCACTCGTTCTGCAAAAAACGGACCGAAAGATTGGCCTGCACTATCGGCCACGGCTTGGCGTTGGACCAATATCCTTTCTTTTTCTTTGCGAAGCTCTTCCGATTCTTCCAGCGCTTTATCCAGCCTGTGTTGATCCTTGACCTTCAGATCAACATCTAAGGATCGATAAAGCAGTTTTAATGCTTTACTGTCTGTATCTTTCCCCTTCATAGTGAAAGCTCCCCTTTAAAAACTGGTGTTAAAATCTCCTTCAATTTCATTTGAGCACGGGCCAAACGCGATAACACGGTCCCCACAGGCAGGTCGAGAATTTTTGCTGTCTCTTCTGTCGAGTAACCATCGATCAAACGCAACACGATCACCGATCGGAACTTTGGCGGGAGTTTTTGAAGCCCCCACTGAACGAGTGTGTTGGTCTCTTTTTGATCTTTAAGGTCGTGTGTATCCGGAACATTCTCGATCGTGCTCTCATTCTTTGAAAAAAAGAGATTCCTGCGACGCTTCCGTCTTCGAATCTCATTCAATGAAAGATTGATGGCGATCCGTGTGAGGTATGTACTTATGCTTGATTCGCCCCTAAATTGATTAAGTGATTGGTATAAACGGACGAATGTTTCCTGTCCGACATCTTCGGCTTCGGTCGTGTGTCCTAGCATTCCAATCACCGTTGCTGCGATTCGCGATTCGTATTTCTTGACGATCTCTTTAAACGCTTCGCTATCGCCATTCCGGGCTTTTGTGATGAGTTCCTGTTCGTTCAGTTGGGTCTCCTAATTCCACGGTATCAGTTCATCCTCGAAATACAGTTTCTCGCAGCCCTAACACTTGATTAGACCGTTAACCTAGTCCTTTTATTCCATATATTCTAACCTGGACTATTCATAAAAAATGTCGATACTTAATATAAATTCTATGATATCTGTATATTACCTTGAGATGGCTGATTATATCAATGATCATCATGTTCTCCATGTTGATTCTATTTATAATCGACATTTTTTACCCTTTATAAAATCTTTCCTCGCCAATAAAAATATATTAAACTAGGTAGGAGTGAGCAGTTGAGCAACCGCGTGAGATCGTCCAGAACATCCTGGAGACAATCTTGCCTCCTGAACAGGAGAGATTTCTGTAAAACTGCGTCGTGGGCTGCCCTTGGAATTTTATCAGCCAATACCATTAGCGGAATTGCCTGCAAGGGGAGGACTGCAGATTCTTCCCGAGCGGGCGATCTCGACAGTAAGGAGTCAGAAATGGCAAACGAGATACTGGCCGTCGAAGCGAAAGTTTTAAGTCAGAAAGGGTCCTGTGCCCTCGGGCACAAGGTGGGGGATGTAGTGAAGTTCACAGAATATGGCGTAGAGGGACAGATCTGTATTCATGCGCTCTACAGCATGCTCCCCGCTGTGTTTGCGATGCTGTTTGATGCCCATTTTCCGTGGCTTGATAACCCGGATGTAAAAACCCACGCCTGCCCGGACGCCCATAATCCCGTTGTCTTTGAGATATCCCGCATCCGTTTGAAAGTTCTCGTTGACTGAGGTATCATTGTCGTCTCATTGAGAGGATACATAATTTAAAGGGAGATAGGATCATGAATATCACAAAAAAGATACTACTCTTTTCGGCCATTTTTGTGCTGATCTTTGTTTTTGACTGTTCGAAAAAGGAGGAGGTCGCTCCGGTCGAAAAGGAAGAACTTGCAGCCAATGAATTGACTCCCAAAGAAATGCTGGGAAAGCGGCTGTTTTTTGACGCAAACCTTTCCACTCCTGCGGGCCAAGCTTGTGCAGATTGCCATGGACCTACTGTCGGCTGGATGGGACCCGATAGCGATGTGAATAGGACGACTGTGGTCTATCCAGGCGCGTTGGAACCACGTTTCGGAAACACAAAACCCCCCACAGCTGCATATGCGGGATATAGTCCCACGCTCCACATCGACGAGGAGGGAACCTTTGTCGGCGGGATGTTCTGGAATGGAAGAGCCACTGGTTGGGACTTAGGCGATCCCATTGCCGAACAGGCCATGGCGCCTTTCCTCAACCCGCTCGAGATGAACATGCCCGACAAGAAGAGCGTTATCCTCAAGGTTCAGGAAGCAGAATACGCGGAGCTCTTCAAGGAAGTTTGGGGGCCTGACTCATTGGATGTAGAGAATGATATCGACGGCACATACGAACGGATCGCACGCTCCATCGCTGCCTTCGAAAGATCCTTCGAAGTGACCAAATTCACCTCAAAATTCGATGATTTCTGGCGCAAAACCAAAGAAGTCAGCTTGGATGTGACCACCATAGATGAGACGAATGTGGATCAATTCAAGGGCATGGGATTAGACGACAATGAGCTTCAGGGTCTTGTGCTGTTTAACACAACAGGCCTGTGTGTGGAATGCCATGTTCTGACATCCGAGGATGGAGAGACGCCGCCGCTGTTCACAGATTTCACCTATGACAACCTGGGCGTTCCCAAAAACCCGGACAACCCCTTCTACATCCAGAACAAAGAATTTAATCCCGATGGCAAAGACTGGGTGGACAAAGGGCTTGGAGGTTTCTTGGAGGGAAGCGAAAAATATGCCCAGTACGCCAAAGAAAATATGGGAAAACAGAAAGTCCCGACTCTTCGCAACGTAGACTTAAGACCCTATGAAGGCTTTGTTAAGGCATTCACCCACAACGGATTCTTCAAAACCCTCAAAGAAATCACAAATTTTTACAATACAAGAGACAGAGAGGGCTCCGGTTGGCCACCACCAGAGATCACGGAAAATGTCAACGTGGATGAGCTGGGAGACCTGGGCTTAACAGATGAAGAGGAAGACCTCATTGTCCTTTTCATGAAGACGCTCTCCGATCGATAAAACTATAAATTGATTAATTCACCGAATTAATTCTCCCTCTTTATAGGCATAATGAGATCCCCTTACGTGAAGCCACCCCCTCCCATGATCCCTATCTGTATCGTATATTCTGCACAGACAATCCAAAAGTGCATGCAAAATTTGTGTTGACAGTGAGAGTTTTTTGCATTAAATTTAAAAATAACAACAAAATTTAGGTTTCTGCACCGACTGAATTATATAAAGGCCAAGGAGGATAGTATGAAAAGAGCAAACTTCGCCATATTAGTCGTTTTTTGTTTATCATTGTTCGCCATCCAGTGTAGCCAAGATTCCAACCCTGTTGGACCTGGAGTTTCCACACAAACTCAATCCGGGGATGCTGTTCTTTTCGGGAATTTTGTCACATCCGGGACAAGCTCGGTTGATTTTGGCCTTATACAAGTCAGCATAAGAGGTACAAATATCCAGGCTCAGCCTGATCCCAACGGAGATTTCAAGATTAATGGTTTGCCCACGGGCAATCAGTCTGTTGAAGTGAATGTCGAAAACTGTCTGTCTTTTATCGACATCGCAGATGTCCAATCTGGAGAAGAGATCCGGATGCAGCTAGAGATCCAAGCGAACAACAGCGTTATGCTGCAGAACATGGAAAGGAAAAAGAAATCAGCAGAGACGCTCCAGCTGGAAATCCAGCCAAAAAAGTGGAACATCGACTGGGAGAACAGCACGGATGAAGGGCATGTAAGAATTTATGGGCCCGGATTTGACGCAATTACTTCAGTTGAGATCACCGGCCCTCCCAGTCCCACCTACCCAACCGGAATGGTCATCCCTAATTCTGGTCCTGAAATTGGGGGAGTCTACTGCAAAGCCTTCTTCAATCAGAGCGATGCGATCGCAGCGATCCCCGATCCAAAAAGGGGAGATCCCCCCCATGTGATCACAGTCACGGTCACGTTCATCCAAGTTACCAAGCCTCCTGAAGATTTGACAGATACAATAGAAATCGTCGGCAAGAAATCCGATGAGGAAGAAGCGGTAGCTCTGGTCATGGATATCAGCCCCGACAAATGGAACACCAATTGG
>JAGLRY010000461.1 GCA_023135995.1 Candidatus Aminicenantota bacterium
CCGTTCGGGGAACGGTCCCTACATACAACAGGTTCGCCTCCGCAATGTAGGGTCAGCTCCCCGAGCGGACCGTTCGGGGAACGGTCCCTACAAATCAACGACTGATTTGGAGCACGCAGAAGGGGAGAGTCCCCAATCGGATTTGGAGAGGATGGTGTGGTTGTTTGCGCCTGAAGAGGCGCCGGGGCCGTTTGATGACGATACTGTGGACATCTTCCAAGCCGTTGGACCCACTAATGAGTGCAGGGAGATCCTGCGCCGTATTTTCCGTGAGAAGATCCCGTTGGACCAGGTAGAGATCATTCATCCCCCTGGCGATACTTATCCTTCCATCTTTTTTGTCCTTTCTGCGAAAGCCGGGCTCAGGGTGACCTATGCGGATGGTATTCCTCTGGGTTTTACAGCGCCGGGTGCGGTATTCCGTGGTTTTGTCGACTGGATCGAGAACAATTATCAGGTGACAGACCTCTGCAGGATGGTGGAGGGAGGCTCCCTGAAATTATCCCGGAAAAAAGACAGCGACAGCCCCTCTCCCCAAAAGATCAGCCGTTACTTAAAAGGCGCCATGATCGGATGGGGAAGAGATCGGTATCTTTCCCGCCTGGAAAGCCTCCGAAAGGGGATTGAAAGCCGGGCGAAACTTGATGAAGAGGACAGAGAAAATACTCATGGGAAGCAGGCCGAAGCTTCGGTTCAGGAAGTCAAATGGATTGAAAACATCGTAAGGCAATTTTTCAAACTTATTCCCACTGAGGATGATGAAGGATTGCTAGATTTAGGCCTCCTGTGCGAGGGCATTTCCAGTTTCATCCGGAAATATTCGCGGATCAAGGACGAGCTCGATCGTGAGGCCCTATCCATGCTTTCGGGAAGACTCAATGAAGTTTCTCAAATAGCTGTAGCAAAAGTATCTCGGGACGAGGCCTTCGAATGGCTGCGGAGCCTGGCCGAAGGCATAAGTCTAGGCGCATCAGGGCCCATGCCGGGTCACATCCATCTAGCTGGATACAGAACCGGAGGACATTCGGGGCGGAGCGTGACTTTTATTGTCGGACTCGATCAAGGGGCGTTTCCCGGTGCAGGCCATCAGGACCCGATCCTCCTGGACGAAGAAAGGGAAGCGATCTCTGAGGATCTGCCGACCTCGACCGATGCTCTTAAAGAGAAGCTCTATGCTATGGGCTCTCTTCTGGCTTCGCTGAGGGGCAAAGCCGTTTTTAGCTATTCCTCTTACGATATCATGGAAGAGCGGCAGTCTTTTCCGTCCTCGCTGTTGCTTCAAGTTTACCGAGTGGTCAAAGGAGATCCTGGACTGGATTATTCGGCGTTAATCTCTTCTCTGCCCGAGGCGTCGGGATTTTTGCCCGAAGACTGGGCAAAGGTTTTTGATGAGATCGACTGGTGGCTTGCAAGGCTTGGATCAGATGGCCGCCTTCTAGACGGAAGGGAATCTATCCGAAGGAATTTCCCTGACCTGAATAGGGGGATTGAAGCGGTAGAAAGCCGGGCGGCAGAATTGTTGTCGTGGTTTGATGGGATCGTTGCCGTTGATGAGAGAGAATTCAATCCGGTATGGAATAAAGACATCGTGATGTCGGCCTCCCGTTTCGAACAGCTGGCTGCTTGCCCTTTTAGATATTTCCTTCAATATGTCCTGGGAGTTAGAAAACCGGACGAGCTTGAGTATGACCAGTCGCGGTGGCTGGATGCTCTTCAGCGGGGATCTCTCCTTCACAAGGTCTTCTGTAATTTTATGCAGGAGCTCCGGAATGGAAAGGAATCGGCCTCTCTCAAAAGGCACCTGCCATTGATCGAGAGCATCGCGGAAGACCTCATTGCACAGACAAAAGAGGAGATTCCTCCGCCATCGGAGGGGATATATGAAAGAGAAAGGCAGGAACTTAAACATGCCCTTCGAATTTTCCTCAAATCAGAAGAAGGCCGGGAAATAAAGGTAAAGCCGGTTCTTTTTGAAGCGGCCTTCGGGATGAAAACAGAAGGAGGAGAGGGGATGGAGGAAGCCGCTGTTATCCATATTGATAAAGACCATTCCGTGCAGCTCAGGGGAAAGATCGACCGCGTCGA
>JAGLRY010000462.1 GCA_023135995.1 Candidatus Aminicenantota bacterium
TGGTCACTTGATCGCTGATTCTAAAAAGATCGTCGGGATGTTCGGATGCTGGACGTTAGACATCACTGAGCCTTCACAAGTTGAAGGCGTCAATACTCTGGCCCTAAAAATTTATCCGCTTGATTATCCCGGTCTGCCTGCGGAGCCACAACTCAAGGCTTTTGGCTCCTTTGGCCTGAATGGGGGACCGACCGGAGATATCGGAAAGAATGTCACCATGCAGAGCTCCGTTGGCTGGGACTGGATACCCGCTGTTCGGGACAGGAATATGGGTATCTGGCAGGATGTGTCCGTTTCAGCAACCGGGCCAGTGGACATCCGGCATCCACACATCGTCACGGATCTGCCACTGCCTGAGGTGGATAAAGCCGATTTGTCGATCTCTGCAGAAGCGGTAAATTTGACGGAGTCAGACAAGCAGGGTGTGTTGATCGTTAAAATCCGACCCAAAACTTTTAAAGGCCAAATGATAGTCATAAAGAAGTCAGTAGGACTCGCGCCATCGCAAAGAGTTGTGGTTCATTTTGATGGGAGTGATTATCCGGAATTATCTATAAACGACCCAAAACTCTGGTGGCCCAATGGGTACGGCTCTCAAGATCTTTATGAGATGGAATTGTCCTTTGATCTGGGGGGAGAGATCTCCGATAGTGAACTGTGCATCTTCGGCATAAGAGAAGTTAGTAGCGAGGTGTCTGATGTAGGGGACTGGCTTCGTCGCGATTTTTTTGTGAACGGACAGAGGATCCTATTGAAGGGGGGGGCTTGGGTTCCGGATATGATGCTCAACCGCAATACCAAAAAGCTCTACCATGAGCTGCGGCTGTCTAAGGAAGCCAACCTCAACATGGTTCGGATCTGGGGGGGTGGAGTGACACCTCCGGAGGAGTTTTTTAGCATCTGCGATGAACTCGGATTGCTCGTGTGGCATGATTTTTGGATCACGGGAGATTGCCAGGGAACCTGGGATAAAGGCAGTCAGGATTATCCTTTTGAGGAGGATGTCTTCCTGAAAAATGCGACCGATGTCGTAAAAAAATTATGCAATCATCCGAGCATTCTCGTTTGGACTGCAGGAAATGAGGGCTATCCGCGGGAGGAGATCTATGTTCCCTTGCGCAATGACATAATCGCCAAGCTAGATGGGACTCGCCCATTTATCCCTTCTTCCGGATACAGAGAACCGCCCGAGGGTTGGGGGCTCTCGTGGCCCGATAATCAAAAAGCGGGTTCCTATTCCGGAGGCCCCTACCACTGGGTTGACCCTCGTGAATACTATAAAAAAGTGAAAAACGGCAAAGACTGGCTCTTCAAGAATGAGGTGGGCCTCCCCGCGGTTCCTCACTGGGAGAGCTTGAAAAAATTCATGCCGGACCTGACGCCGGATCCCGATGTGAGGTTTCCTCTCAACCATACATGGGGCTATCATGACGCCTGCGAGGGGAATGGCAAATACAGTCTCTATGATAGTGCCATTCGGGAACGCTACGGAGAGCCGAAGAACCTGGAGGATTATGCGCAAAAAGCTCAGTTGGTGAATGCCGAAAGCTATCGCGCCATCTTTGAGGCCGTGAACCATAGCATGGACCGTGCAGCCGGTGTGCTGCTCTGGAAGACAAACCCGGCCTGGCCCAGCGTGATCTGGCAGCTCTACGACTGGTATCTGCGTCCGCATGCGGGATATTACTTTGTGAAGAAGGCAAACGAACCATTACACATTCAATTGAATCTTGATGACCTGACTGTGGCTGTCATCAATCATCATTTCGAATCCATAAAAGGGCTCCTGGCAACAGCCGATGTGTATGTTTTGGATATGGAGAAGATCTGGACAGAGAACATGATAGTTAACCTCGATCCAAATTCTTCCATGGAGCTTTTTAAGGTTGCGATACCCGAAGACTTGACAAATGCTGTCTGTTTCGTGGATCTTCGGTTGCTTGACCCAAACAACCATATTGTCTCTGAAAACTTTTACTGGCTGGCAAAGAGTGATGATTTTTCTTCTTTCGAGAGGCTTCCAGATGTCACTTTGGAAGCAAAAATCGCGGAAATTGAGAACGATACAAAAGAATACGATAAAACAAAAAATGGCACGCGTAGACTTATCAAACTTCGATTATCCAATCACTCAAAAAATCTTGCATTTTTTGTGAATCCAAGTGTACGCAAAGGAAAAGAAGGGGAAGAAATTCTCCCGAGTTTCTGGAGCGATAATTATTTCAGTGTCTTGCCAGGGCAATCGAAGGATGTAAAAGTTGAGTTCTTTGATCCGCATATTGAAGGCGAAGAGATCTATCTGAAACTGGAAGGCTGGAATATCTCCCCTCAACTGATAAAAATTCCTACTTCTCTCTTGCCTTCTCCGGAAATTTTTCCTTCAGCCAGGCAATGATCTCATCCGGGCCTTTCAACCTCTCGCTCCAGCCCGAATGTAGTACTGGCTGTTACGGATCAGGCGGGTGACATTTCCATCCGGATCCGTCTCAAATATCACGGCTTCAGCAAGCTCGTCATCATCCCGTATCCGCCTGAAAATGTTCTTTTTGATGTGCTTCAGTTTGGTGAGCGAGTCGCTTGGATTGTCGCTGGGGAGATACATCATCACAAGCTGCCCATCTTTTATGAATACATGTGTCTCTCCGCCTAAGGGCCGGTCGTAACGCCCGATAAATTTTTCCAGATCTGGATCATGTTTCTTGGCTTTGCCTGGATTTTTAATGGTATCCAGGATGGCAGGAGCGACAATGTCGAAGACCTCCCGCCTAAAGGCTGATGGGCTTACACCCTGGGCGTTTGTCATGACGATGACAGCGATCTTGTCTTTGGGACGGATAGACAGTTGAGTCCTGTACCCGGGGCAACTTCCCCCGTGCCCGATTTGGATCTTCTCATCTTGGCGGGAAACGGAAAATCCAAGGCCCCAGGTTGTCCTCCAATTTGGGTCGAACCAATGAACCCGGTGCATCTTCTTCAGCGTGTTAACGGC
>JAGLRY010000463.1 GCA_023135995.1 Candidatus Aminicenantota bacterium
TATCCTGTTCTTTGGCGAGGATGATCGTGGTTTTTTGTCCTGGTCTGACAGTTATATCGGCTTCGAAAGGCTCGGGTTCGACCAAAAGCCGAAGGATGTAGGATCCCTCCATCAATCTTATGGATTCTCCCCCCACCGTGCCTTTTGCTTTGGCTTGACCTTTTTCATCCAGGATTTCGAAATCGATCGTCAGGGTCTGCTCGAGAGAAGAGAGCAGTTCCTGAGAGTCCTTAGCATCCAGGTAGGTTCCCTCTGTGGATTTAGCGATCGTTTCCAATTCCTTCCGCGCTGCTTCTTCTTTGATGTCGAATCCTACGATGTGAAGCTTTAATTCGAGTCCTGATTCTTTTAATGCAGAAGCGATCGAGTTGATGTCTCCGTTACAGCTTTCGATGCCGTCCGTGATAAGAATGATGCTGCCGCTTTGGATGTTTTTAAAATCATTCCCGGCCTGCAGGACGGAGTGGACCAATGGGGTTTTTCCCTTCGGCTGAATTTTTTTAATGATATCGACAAGTGCAGCTTTATCGACAGGGCCTATGGGTACATTGAGCTCGGTATCCTGACAGGCACGCCGGTCATTGAGCCCATACCGATGCCCGTATAAGCGCAATCCCACATTCATTTCATCCGGCAGTCCATTGATGATCTGTTCCAAAACATCTTTGGCTATTGTGATCTTGGCTACTCCTTGTATTTGCCCCCACATGGAATTGGATGCATCCAATATCAGCTCCACGTTTGTTGCGGCCTGTTTTTCAGCCCCTTTATCGAACAAAACTTCGACTTGTCCAGGCCTTGGGACTCTTTCCCTCATGTATATCGGAAGATGCCCGCAGCAGAGCTCCAGCATCAGTGCGCCAAGGGTCGTTGTGTAGATCGGTCGGTTTTTCTCACTCTGATTGCCATTCCAGCTCCCGTCACCATTCTGATTGTCCACAAGGAGCCGGCACATCCAATCCTTCCAGATCCGCCAATCTTCCCCTCCCTCATTCAGCATGGCCCGCGTCCCGTAGTACCAATAATAAAAAGGATACCCTGAACCCGGATCCTCTATGTTCCAGATGGGAGGATTGTTTTGCATGAACCGGAGAGCCGGCGGGATACGTGGGTCATTTTTATTACCGATCAACTGTAAACACAAGACCCCTATACCGGCCCGGCCGCAGCTATTTCCACGACCTCTTCCCATATAGCTAAAAGAACCATCGCTTTCATCATGACAGGCTCCTAGGAATTCCACAGCTTTCTGTAATGACCATTCGGGGACTGTAAACCCTGCGTTTAGCACAGCTTTTAGCGCCAAGATGGGCCATCCGGAAACAGACAAATCGCTGTCCACACTGTCTGGCTTGTAACGCCAGCCACCGTAATGTTTCGAATCCGGTGAGATCGGTCCTTTGAGAAATTCAGGTTTGTTTTCCGTGTTTTGAGCCCTGATAATCAGCTGAACCGCATCTTCGATGATCGGTTCCAGGCTGAGGTCGTTTGTATCGATAAGGGTTTCTGTCAGCGCAAGCGTTGCGATCCCATGTTCGTACATCGGATGGGCCCGGCCGATCAATCCCCCCTCCAATGCCTGCTTTTTAGATCCGGGCTCATAATCAGAAGAAGGGTGATATTGGCTTTTGATAAAATCAGTGGCTTTTGTGATGTTGTTCGTGTAGTCCTTCGGAACACAATCCGCCCCGGTGAAGGCCAGCAATGCAAGTCCGGTTATCCCTGCATGTTTTTTGTAAGGCCCGGTAAAATCTCCGGCTTCAGTCTGTTTGCTTGCCAGGAAGTCTAGAGCTTTTTCCAGGGATTTTTGGACTTCTTCGTCTGTGGCGGGAGGGACTGTCGGTCTACCGGCTCGCAAAGTATAGGTCGTTTCCGCGATAATCTCGGAACTGCCTACATTAATATAATACTGACCGGGTGACAATTTCATATTGACGATTTGTTCGTTCACACCGTTCACGCCCAGATTCGAACTCTTAATCCGGTTCCCTTCGGCATCCGACAATCCCAGGTGCAGGTCTGCCTTCGTTGATGAAGAGAATTCCACAACAAATATATCCATTCCTGGTTCTGGAATGGTTATGAGATAATAGTCGCGATCGTCCTTAGGATGGATGTACCCCTTGATCACCGAGTCGAGTTTGATTTCATTCGCTTTTTTCCGGTTATCGTTGGACTCGAATTCCAGCCCTTCTTCCCAGGGGCCGACCAAAACCGCGCTGAGAGTGTAGGTCTCGTTTTCATTTATCTCGTTTGTAGATGTCGATATATAATAAACACCTTTTGTGACACCAAAATTTATGATTTCTTCAGGTTCTCCGTGTCTCCTCATATACGAACGGTTTATTCGGGATCCCTGCGAATCATGGATGTTAAGAATTGAGTTGACTCCGGGAACACCGCTTAGGTCTACGCGGAAGATGCTTTTACCCGGTTGATCGATAACAAGTTTGTACCAATCGGGATCATTTTTAGCTTGGAAAAGGCCCTGAACGGTCTCTCCGAGACGAATTTCGTTTGCCTGCTTATAGCTGTCGTTGGGTTCAAACTCTTGGCCTTCTTCCCAGGGACCGATCATCTGGATGCCGAGCGTATATTTGTCATTCACATTCGCCTCATACCCTAAAGCAGTGATGTAGTAAATGCCTTCTGTGACACCCAGGTTGATTATGGATTCAGGTCCCCCCTTTCTGGTGAAATTGGAAGATTTTAGCTGAGCTCCAGTCTCATCGGCAACGTCGAGCCGAATATTCACATCAGGAACTCCGGAAATTTCGATCCGGATAATTTTCTTTCCTGGCTCATCCATGACAAGTTTGTACCAATCATAATCCCTCTTTTGCTGGAAGAATCCCTCGACAGTTTCCCCCAAGCGAATTTCATTGGCCTGTTCCCGGCGGTCATTTGGCTCGGATTCTTGTTGGCTGCATAAAAGACTAGGAACAAGGTACAGACAAAGAATCAACCATGTTATAAAGCTTAAAAATCGCAGTCTTTGATAAATCCTAATGTGCATCTTTTAAGACTCCATAGATGTGTTTGATTGAAATGTATATAACTATCGTTAAATAGCGTAACATGTCCATAAGTGAATAAATAAGCATTCAATCACTTTACCTGAATTATTCATAAAAAATGTCGATGCTTATCATAACTGACGCAATATCAGAAATTTACATTGTTTTTTCGGAATACTCATTTGGGCACTTAATTTCCTGTGTGATTTTCATTCATAATCGACATTTTTTACCCTTCGGGCGAGCTGATCTCACCGGGTTAGGTTGGGTCCGCATCGGCTTCGTTGTAGCCCGGGTTAGG
>JAGLRY010000464.1 GCA_023135995.1 Candidatus Aminicenantota bacterium
ATGCCCGCCTAGAGCCCTTCACATGGTTTTCTCCAGCGCACAATTGGGACACTCAATAACGCAATGTGTATTCATACCATCACAGTTTTGGGGATGCTTGCGAAAGAGCCATGAGAAATGATAAAAACGTCAAATTGCGCTATAATATTAAAGTGATTCGTTTGTAACTGGCGGATCCATTGGGCGATGATCTGCTGAGTGGCAGAATCACGATAGTATGGCATGAATATTGCAATTGATTTTGAATGATGAAGTAAACACTCTTCGCTCGAAAAATCTCGTCATACGAGGGCCAAGAGCAAACAAGGAGTTCGCTAGTGAAAAAGATTTTGATGAGTTCTCTTCTTTTAACAGCAGTAGTTCTATTCCTTTGTGGGGATTATGGCGACAGCAAAAACCTGCCGGAGCGGCATAAGAAATGGCTTGATGAAGAAGTTATTTACATCATCACAGCTTTAGAAAAAGAAGTCTTTCTCACGCTGGAGTCAGACCGTGAAAGGGATCAATTCATCGAAGCCTTCTGGAAGCAGCGGGATCCGACTCCGGGCAACCCTGAGAACGAGTTCAGGACAGAGCACTACCGCAGGATCAATCATGTCAATCATTTTTATGGACGGACATCACCCAAAGCGGGTTGGAGAACAGCCAGGGGCGAGATTTATATCATCCTGGGTGAGCCGAACGATATCACGCGGTTCGAAGGAAAAACCCAAGTCTACAACACAGAGGTTTGGTTCTACCAAGGGATGACAAAATACGGTCTTCCTCCTGGGTTTAACATGATCTTTTTCCAGGAAGGGGGGATAGGAGAATATAAGCTTTACAGTCCTCTTCAGCATGGCCCACAAGCCTTGATGACGTCTTACTGGGGTGACCACACAAACTATATAGGAGCATATCAGCAGCTCAGGGAGTTAGAGCCTGAGCTGGCGATGGTGTCCTTATCCCTCATACCTGGGGAGAGGAATCTTGCGTTGGATCGGCCCTCGATGAGTTCGGACATTCTGATCCAGAGAGTGTTTACGATGCCTTCCCGAGAGGTTAAAGAGAAGTATGCCCAGAAGTTTCTCGACTTGAAAGACATTATCGAGGTGGAATACTCTGCGAATTACATAGACTGTGACTCCGTCATCGAGATATTGAAGGACCCTTCGGGGATGTATTTTGTGCACTATGCGATCGAGCCGGAAAGGCTATCTGTCAATCAATTTGAGAACAAGTTTTACACCACCCTGAAGCTGAACGGGACCATCACAGACATGGAGGGAAAGCAAATCCACCAGTTTGAAAAGGACATCGTTTTTAACTTCAACCAGGAACAGATAAAGGATGTGAGTCGCCGGCCTCTCAGCCTTAGGGATATGTTTCCTCTGATTCCCGGCAATTATAAGATGTCTGTGCTTGTGAAAAATGTCGTCTCCAAAGAGTTCACTTCCTTAGAGCGCGACCTTCTCATTCCTGGAGTTCAGGATGAGCTCCAGATGACCTCCTTTATCATGGGTTACGCGGTGGAAAAAAAGTCTCTGGCACCGGACAGGTTGAGACCTTTCCAGATCGGCACAAATCAGATCCATTTCCAGGCGAACAGGACGTTTATCATGCAGGATAAGCTTGTGCTGGCGTTTCAGATACACGGATTGAAACCCGTACAGATAGAAGGGAGTGAACTCAGGTACACTTTCCTGAAAAACGGCGAACCTTTCCGTACGGAGACAAAACGGATCCTTGACTATCCAGAATTGCCCAATTTTGTGGAGCAGTTCACTCTTCTCGACTTTTCTCCCGCTCATTACAGGGTAGAGATCTCTCTTGTCATCAATGGGCAGGAGGTCCTCTACGAGACGGATGAGTTCGATGTGACCCACCAGGCAGCCATTGCCAGGCCGTGGGTTTACTCCAAGCTGATGCCTGGAGCGGAGAATCCTGTCTATTCTTACATCGT
>JAGLRY010000465.1 GCA_023135995.1 Candidatus Aminicenantota bacterium
ATACAATTCCCCAATAAAGATCTCCTCAGGAAACACAACTCCCCTCTTTGTGATTTCTCCATTTATGATCATCTGGGCTGCGATCGATGCGGGAAAAGCGGTGGTTTTTGCCATGGACGTATACGTCTTCTCCTGGTCAAAATAATCCACCATCTCAAACACATGTGTTGTGGATTCACCAGATTTCTTCCCAGACACAACAACACGCAACAACGTCACGTCTTGATCATCTCCTAATGCTATTTTAGTATCCAATATTGACTCGGTCACTCGCCTCGGTATGATCTTCACGCCATCGACTTCTATAGCTACGCTCGAGAAAAATCCACATTCCTTGAGGACCTGGACCTCTGCGGCATGGCCCTTATACCGGATCGTCTTCTCGGAGAGCTCACCCATGATTGTTCCCTGCATAGTATGCGCCAGCGAATTCAAGCCATCCGTGTAAAAACACTCCATCTCTGGAAAAGCCGGTAGAAACTCGATGTGTTCTACAGCCGACAAAGCCGCCACTTTTGTTAGCTTCCCATCTATCAACACCAACGCCTTCCTCTCATACAGACCCAGGAGGCTGTTCACAGCGTAGACGATCCGGTATCTCAAAGGCGGCTTCGCCTCCACAGGATTCCCCCCGACATAGATCAGAGCGTTCTCTGTCTCATCCAGCAGCTCTACCCCCCTTCCCACACACACATTAGTGATCCCGGGTGAGACCCCACACCCGGAGAGAGCTATAATTTCTTTATTCCTTGCTTCCTCATCAAATTCCCGACGCTCCAGCGTAAACTCCCCCACAATATCCACAAAATGAACTCCCATCCGGACTGCCGATTCAAGCACCGGAAGGCTGTGACGGTGAAGCAACGCACAGAGCACAACATCCTTGCCCTCTATAATCTTATCTCTCTGCTCCTGGTCTTCGATATCTCTCTGGACAGTCTCAAGCCTCTCACTCTGGATGAACTTTTTCGCATGTTTGAGTGCGTTAAAATCGACATCCACGAGAGTGACCCTAAAATCGGAATCGCTCACAATAAGATCTTTAGCCAGCACAACCCCCATCTTTCCCGCTCCAAGCACTAAAAAATGGCTCATGTATCGCTCCTTTCCTACAGTCGTCTTTCTATTTGGGTAATGATCTCCCTATATTAGTCCAAACACGATGTAAAAAACCGATGCCAGCGCCGCCACGACCAGTGTATAAGGGATCTGTGTTTTGACGTGATCCATGTGGTCACACGCCGCCCCCAGTGACGATAAAACCGTCGTATCCGAAAGAGGCGAACAATGGTCTCCGAATACACCTCCCCCTGCGCATGCTGCGATCGTCCCCAAAACGAGAGGCGTGACCTGACCTTGACTGAACTCGAAAGCCAGAGGAACAGCCACGGGAATGACAATGGCAAACGTTCCCCAGGATGTTCCTGTGGCAAAACTGATAAAAGCGCTCAGCATAAACACCAAAACAGGCAGAAGTGCGGGATTGAACCACGCTCTCGTAGATTCGACGATATAATGTGCCGTACCCATCTCACGGCTCACAAAATTGATGGCATAGGCAAAGGATAAAATCAGTATAGCTGGCAGCACTCCCTTGATGCCGGCCTGCATGCATTTCATCAATCCGCTCAAGTTGTCCACCCTCTGGATAAACATGGTCACACCCAGTACCACTGTCGCCAGCATGAAACTATCGAGAACCCGCGCCTGTCCTGTGGCAAAAAAGCTCACCATATTAACGGTTATGACGATCAACACAGGTATGAAAAAGTTGAGCCAGATATTGGGCCGCCCCTTCTCCGACACAGGAAGATTCGTGAGTTCGAAGCTCATCATCGGGACAGACCCCGTCCGAAGAACTTCACCGGTTTCGACTGCACGCAGCTCGGCTTTTTTCATCGGACCGAATTCAGGGATGACCTTCCCTGCTATTAAGGCAACCATGATTATTGATAGGATGCTATAAAAATTGTAAGGGATGGATTTAATAAATATAGCCATAGCATCCTGTTTATTAAGGATCGGACCTATCCCGATAAGGAGTCCTGTGATATACACCGCCCAACCCGTGATCGGCGCCAGAACACTCACAGGCGCAGAGGTTGAGTCGCAGATGTAGGCCAGTTTTTCCCTGGACACATGAGCCTTGTCTGTGAGATCCCGCATCACCGGACCCACAAAGAGCGGCGAAAAATAATCGCTGAAAAAGATGAACAGCCCCAAACTCCAGGCCATAAATTGTGTCTGCACTCTGGATTTTATCAGGGATCCCACTCTCTGTGAGAACATGTTCACGGCCCCGCAGCGTTGATAGAAGGCGACCAAGATCCCGATGCAGACCTCCACAAGGCAGATCCACATGAAATCCCGGTTGCCAAGAGACCTAGCCAAGAGTTCCGGAAATCCCAACAGGCCCTGACCCATCAAGAGAACACCGGCCAGACAGGCCACTGCCAGGCTAAAAACAGGCTCTCGTGTCAGGAAAGCAAGGAGTATGGCAAGTAATGGGGGGATTAACGACAACCACCCGTAATCCATCACAGCTCCTCTTTGAAGAGGTCGGCCAGTCGTTTTATTCCTTCAACGATCTGTTCTTTCGAAGGGAAAGAAAAATTTAACCTCAGAGTATTTGTCCCGCTCCGGTCAAAGTGAAAGGCTGATCCCATGACATAGGCAACTTTTTTCTCGACGGCCTTAGGAAACAGGATATCCGCATCCATGTGTTCGGGAAGACACACCCACAGGAAAACCCCTCCCTCAGGATGAGTCCAGTCAAAGCCAGCATCCTTGGGTATGTACTTATCCAAGGCTTCGAGCATGGCCTTCTGCTTTTTCCTGTAGTGCTCCACTGCCTTATCAATATGGGGTTTAAGGAGGCCGCGATCGAGGAATTCGAACATGATCGCCTGAGTGAACGAAGACGTGCAGAGATCCGCAGTCTGTTTGGCCATCACCAGCTTGTCCATGATCGCCGGATTGGCCACGATCCAGCCCAAACGGGGACCCGGTGAGAAGATCTTCGAGAACGTGTGCACTGAAAAGGCATATCCTCTTTTGTCCATCGGACCGACCATCGGAAGCGGCTCCCCCTCATACCTCAAATCACGGTAGGGGCTGTCATCGATAGTAACGGTATCGTATTCGTAACAGAGTTCAAGGAGTTTCTCCCTCCTCTCCAGGCTCATGGTCACTCCTGACGGATTTTGAAAATCGGGAACGATGTAGATGAACTTGACCTTTAATCCTTTGTCAGAATACTCCTTCAACACTTCCTCGACCCTTTCCACATCCATCCCCTGCTTATCTACGGGCACGCCGATTAGGTTTGCTCTGTATCCCCTAAAAGCCTGTATAGCGCCTAGATAGGTTGGCAGCCCAACAATAATAGGATCTCCTGGGTCGATAAAGACGCGGCCGATGAGGTCCAAAGCTTGCTGCGCACCAGAACAGATAAGGAAGTAATTGTGATCGATATCAGCTCCCTCATGCTCTCTCATCCACTGGACAAGAAAATCGATCAGACGAGGATCTCCCTCTGTGGGGCCATACTGAAGGGCCTGCTCCCCCTCCCTATCCAACACTGTCGCCACAATGTCTTTTAATTCTTCAACCGGGAAAAGCCCAGGATAGGGCAATCCTCCTGCAAGAGATATCACTCCCGGCTTTCTTGTGAGTTTGAGGATCTCACGGATCTCAGAACGTCTGAGGATTTTAGAATTATTCGATAAGAGTCCGGGTAAAATGTCTGCCACTTTTTTCATTAGAATAGCACCTCCCAAATGTCAGTTTAGGCAGTTATAGAATCCTTTGCATGAAGGCAAAATAGCTCCATTTATTCTATTCGCTAATCGTTATTTTGAAAAAACAGGTGAGGCATTAAATTGGTTGTTTTCAAGAGAATAAAATATAAGCAAATTTTGAATGAGAGTCAATCGCTATCATAAATAAGAAATAAAAAAATCTATTTACATTCTTTGGAGATGTGTGATATAAATAGTCAAGCCTTGTTGTGCTGGCTGGGCAGGGCGCCCACCTTAAAACATTTCATATCCCCCTTTTGCTTATTTTCCCCAAACAGCCAGCACCCTTTCTTATGCAGATTTATCTCTCAAACGGGGCTGGACAAGTCCCATCCTAAACCCCCCTTTTGCTCTTTTACCGACCTTTTCTGGCTAATCGGGGGGATCCCCGATGTATTATCTCTATTCCCACAAAATGTACTAGAAGCCGATTTATACGAACCGATATAATAGTATTTCAATTACTACCCAGCATACTAAAAAGTAAGCCTTTCGCGAGCATATGTCAATAAAAATATTATTTCTACTAACCTGGATTATTCACGAGTTGAGGTTGCCGTAGAGGCAAGGCGCA
>JAGLRY010000466.1 GCA_023135995.1 Candidatus Aminicenantota bacterium
AACGGTTTTTCTAACGTTCGCTGTTTTAAGCTTGATGTTCAAATTTACGATATTCGGGAGCCGGTATCATCTGCCTTTCTTTGTGCTTAGTGCGCCCATTGTCGGAACAATATTATCCAAAAAAATACCGCTGCAATTTTCGAGGATCCTGGCGGTAATCATGGTAATTGGGTCTTGGTCGTGGTTGACTAATCTTAATGCACGTCCACTGCTTCCTGATGAGGAGAGGGGTTGGAGCATCCTAAACATAACGCGTATTACCAACTACGCAAACTATGGGAGGTATCAACCAATGATTGAGATGATTCAATCACGAGGTTGCTCGAGTGTTGGTCTTGTGATCTTGGGAAACAGACCTGAATACACTATATGGGTGATGATGGGGGCACCTGATGAGAATTTAGAAATCGAGTGGATTACCGGACAAAACGATCCTTCTTCAGCCTATCGGAAACCTGGGTTTCAGCCGTGTGCAGTCATTTGTGAGGGCTGCCCGGAAGAATGGGACTCAATTCGCGGACTTCCGGTTGCGTTTGAAGACCCACCCCATCGCCTTTTCCTTACCAGTGATCGCATCTCACCATAACCATGTCAATGACTACAAAGGGATCAAGACGTTGAGGGTAATCCGCCTAGGAGAAAGAGTTCGGTTCGTTTGTGTCTATTAAATGGGGGTAGGGCTACGATCTTCAATGAATAATAAATCCATAGCAAATCACTATGGCAACCCGATAGATTTCTAACTTCATGGCGATTCATGACAGTTTCAATTTTGGAAGCTGTGTAGGGATTGCCACTGGAGAGTGCGGGATTGCTGGGGCAGATTTTTCCGCAGCATTGCGATGGCAAGAGGGAATAAATTTTGTTGGAGCTATGGGTGGCCACGCTACTGATTTGAGGGCTAAAGTGCTACAAGGAGAAAACATACGTATACTGTACCTTCTCCTGCATAAAGGTTACTGTGGAGCCAATGCTAGACTGGGGGAGGAGGGTATACAGCAGCATCTGCTCAATCGATAGCCTCGTTGGATCCAATCAGCGAATATATGAGAAAACGGGCGAGTATCTACACTTCAAACCTGTCTATTACTCCATCACGAAAATCGGGGTTTTGAGATTAACGCACTTCCTGGCGCCATAATATGCAGGAAAGAACATACGGGTAAATACACTCACTCCCGTGGGTGACTTCAATGATCACGACGATGAATTTATCGAGAAGTACGCCGCGCGAACAGTTTGGGGTCGAATGGCGACTAGAGATGAGCCGAATGGAGCACTTCTTTTCCTGACATAAGAAACTTCCTCCTACATGACAGGAGCGAATTTGATCTTCGATGGGGATTGGACGGCGTGGTGACAATGCATTTTATCTCCCCTCGTCGTACTCCATCCTTCAGGGAATCTTATTCTATTCATGTTACACTTTGTCATCTTCCGGAGATTAGGCTTTGAACCTCAGTGAGTCTCATTCTGATGTCGGAGATATTAGGGGTGGTACTTATTGGAATATCGGTTTAATAACTATAAGCATATTG
>JAGLRY010000467.1 GCA_023135995.1 Candidatus Aminicenantota bacterium
CAAATGTGATTACTGCGATTTTGTGCCGGTGTGTCCGGCTGAGGCTCCGGCCAAAGCCAAAGCCAAGCGGGAAGCCAATCCGGACGAATTCAGCGTCTTCGAAAGGTTGAAGGACTATGATTAAAGGGGACTGTCACCTTTTTCCAGGGGTAAAGCAAAAAGGGGACTGTCACCTTTTCTGCGAATGGCGAGAGATTATTCATTGAAATATGGCCTGAATAGTTCAGGATAGATAAAATGGAAAAGACAGAGCTCATTGACAGGGAAGCCAGGGAGAAGATCGTCCGGGATTTGGATAAGACCTTTCTGGTTGAAGCTGGAGCGGGGTCTGGAAAGACCAAAAGCTTAGTAGACAGGATGCTGGCATTGTTGCGCGAGAACAAGTGTCAGATCCAAACGCTGGCGGCAGTGACCTTTACCCGGAAGGCGGCGGCAGAGCTCAGGGGACGCTTTCAGACAGAGCTTGAGAGCGAGGTTCAGGAGTCAGGCAATCCTGAAGTCAAAGACAGGCTGAAGCAAGCGCTCCAGGACCTGGAACAGTGTTACATCGGAACGATCCACTCCTTCTGCGCCAAACTCCTCAGGGAACGGCCTATAGAGATCGCCCTGGATCCTGAATTCAAGGAAATGGAGGAGATCGAAGACGCCATTTACCGGGAGAAGTGCTGGTACGATTATCTCGTGAAAGCCAGGCTGGAAGACGAGGCCATCCTAGAGAGGCTCGATTATATGGGCCTTGCTCCAGAGGAACTTAAGGATCCGTTCACTGCGGTCTGCCTCTTTCCCGAAGTGGAGATCATGGAAGGGAGCTCCACTGAACCTGATTTTGTGCGCTATCGATCACAGCTTGAGGATTTCCTGAAACGGGCAAAAAGAGAAGTTCCTATCGAGAAGCCAGAGATAGGATTCGACCAACTGCAAATGGTCATGCGGCGGTGTTTCATGCGGGAGAAAAACCTTGGCTTTGATGACCACCGCCTCTTGATGGAAACTTTCGAACTCCTCGACAGAGACCTTAAGGTGAAGAAAGGCAGTTGGCCGACAAAGGAAGACGCAGAAGCCTACAAGCAAGAGTTCGATCTTTTTCGGGAACAGGTGATCCAAGTCGCTCTCAGAGAGTGGCGCGAGTTCCGTCATTCCATTATCCTTGACTTCCTGAAGCCGGGGGTGACGTACTTTGCCTCCAGACGGAAAGCCCAATCCCGAGTAAATTTTGAGGACCTCCTGATGATGGCATCACGTCTGTTGAGGGAAAATCCGGAGGTGAGGCAGTATTTCAGCAGGAAGTTTACTCATATCTTAGTGGATGAATTCCAGGACACCGATCCTATCCAGGCGGAAGTGCTCCTTTATCTGACTGGGACAGATTGTGAAGAACGCGATTGGCGGAAGCTCTCTCCCAGGCCGGGTTCGCTCTTTCTTGTGGGGGATCCCAAACAATCGATTTTCCGCTTCCGCCGTGCAGACATAGGCACGTACAACCTGGTCAAGGAACAGATCGATCAGGCTGGTGGTGAAGTGTTGCTTCTGACCGCCAATTTCCGCTCGATGGACAGCCTGAGAGATAGGGTGAATCCTGTGTTTGAGAAAAATTTCCTGCAGCGATTTACTCGGTTTCAAGCGGCATTTGCGCCTTTGAATACGCTGCGGCCGGAAGTGGAGGGGACTCGATCTGGAGTATTCAAAATAACTGTTCCCAAAATGGAAAGGCACAAACAGGCGCAAATCGCACAGTATGACGCCGACGCCATCGGTGATTATATTAAGTGGGCGTGTGATGGGAATCTGCGGCTTGCCAGGAGTCGGAGAGAGCGTGCTCGAGGGCTTAAGTCTGAGGTGAGCCCATCCGATTTTTTGCTGCTTTTCCGGTACAAGAAACATATGCAGATCTATGCTCGAGCTCTGGAAGAGAGGGGCATACCTTTTGAGATCACCGGAGGAGGAGCTTTTGGCGAATCGGAAGAGATCAGGGGGATCGTCAACCTGGCTAAAGCGTTGAATGACCCTGAGAATCCGATCTATACTGTGGCTGTTCTGCGGGGTGTTTTCTTTGGTGCGAACGATAACGAGCTCCTCAATTTTAAGCGCAGGGACGGAAGGTTCTCCTTTTTGCAGAGGTTTGAGGATGGGGAGATCGATAAGGATGATAGAGTCGCGTTAAGTCTGCAGACGCTGCGGCATTGGTGGGAATGGACCAAAATGTATCCGGCTTCGACAGCCCTCGAGAAGATCTTCGAGGCTTCGGGAATAATCAATTATATGGTGTCTGCGGAGATGGGGAGCAGTAAGGCCGGGAATCTGTTTAAGCTTCTTGAGATATTGCGCGGACGGGAGAGGGAAGGGGAGACGTCGTTTTCGGGTTTGGTGGGATTTATGGATGAGTTGACCTCCTTGTATGAGATCGAGGAGATGAGCTTAATGCCCGGGAGGACGGATGCTGTGCGGTTGATGAATCTCCACAAGGCTAAAGGATTGGAGGCACCGGTTGTTTTTCTGGCAAATCCTATGGGGATGAAGCCTCGTGAGCCCGATAAGCACATTGTGCGGGTAGATGAGGCAGGACCCAGAGGTTATTTTCTGTTTGAACAGAAGGGATGGTATCAAGCCAAAAGGCTTTCGCAGCCTGTGGGGTGGTATGATGTCGTGGGCGATGAAAAAGAATATCGGTCGGCCGAAGAGATACGGTTGATGTATGTGGCTGCGACCCGTGCGAGGAATATTATGGTCGTCAGCACATATGCTTATGTCACGGGAGAGAGGCGGGCATGGGCTGTATTGGATGATACGCTCGGTGATATTCCGGAGCTTAATGTCCCTTCGGGGAAGGTGATTGCAGAGAAGGAGAAGCTCGTTGTCAAGAAAAGCGAGCTGAAAAAGG
>JAGLRY010000468.1 GCA_023135995.1 Candidatus Aminicenantota bacterium
GACCGGGAGGTAGCAGCGGTAGCAGGGTCGTCTCTTGTGCTGCAGGTTTGCCTTGCCTGAGCTAACTGCACAGATAACGCAGGGGGAGGACTGTCAGAGCCGGGTGCACGGTCTTTTTATTTCTACGAATAATTCAAACAAGCTGTGTGTGGGCGTAATGAATCTTTTGGCGAATGGCGATGCCGTAAGGGCAGAGGCCTTCACATCGGCCACAATTCTGGCATGAGGGGGCTCTCTCCTCGGGTCTTAAGCTTTGATAATCTCTTTTGGCCCGGTCATGCTTCTCATATCCCTCATAATACGCCAAATAGCGAAGGATCGTCGTCGTTTTAACTCCTTCCGGACAGTGCAACTCACACTGTCCACACATATGGCAGTAGTCTTTGGAATTTTCGGCGACAAAGCGGTAGAGGGCGCTCCGCTCCCGGGCAGTCAGAGGATGATGGACCACAGCGAGGTCCTCTTCCATCTGTTCGAAGGTCAGTATTTCGGTCACAACCGAAGCAATATTTGTGTTGGAGAGGGCCCATTTCAGCATGATCTGGAAGATCGAGCTGTCTTCTGTCTTATACGTCTCAAGATTCTGCCTTTTTCCTGCGACTTTGAGCGTCTTCATGGCGATGATGCCCACATCTTTGGATTTTGCCAGAGAAATGAGCTGTCTGATTCCGCTGGTGCCCAGGTAGTCATCATAGGTCTCGATATCCTGCTCTTCATCCGTATCTTCGATGTCAAACACGTTGTATCCCAATTGAACCATGTCGTAGTGGCCGCATTCGATGGCTTTTTTAACGACTTTGTGATGGTTGGAGTGACAGGATATCCCCGTAAACCTGAATTTTCCCTGTTTTCTCATTTTATCGTAGGCGGAGAGGACTCTCTCATCCGTCAGTGTCTCTTCATTGTCCACTCCATGGATGAGGAGTACATCGATATGGTCGGTTTGCAGCCTCTTTAAGCTTCCCTCCACGGATTTAAGGATCGTCTGTTCGTTCCAGTTCCTCCGGGCATGGAACTTGGTTCCCACGTAAAGCTTATCCCGCCCCATCTCCTTAAAGAGGCGGCCTATCGTTCTTTCACTGTTCCCATTCGAATAGGAATGGGATGAATCAATGTAATTGACACCGCGTTCTACAATCTGAGTGAGAATGGCCCAATCTGGAATGGGGCTTCCCCCGAGCGAGATCTCTGAGATCTGGAGATCTGTCCGTCCCAGCCTCCTGTAAAACATCTCGCCTTTTTTTTCACGATCCGTTTGATCATGGAAAACCAGCAGCTTTTTTGAAAAAAACGGCGCTGAAAAGGCACCGAGCGCTAGACCTTTCAAGAATTTCCTTCTGTTGGTTATCGCCATATTCTGCCTCCAATTATTCGGGAATCATTTGAAGATCATGTAGGATGTTTTTGATCTTGTGTTTGGCCGGGTCATCAAGGGGTTGGAGTGGAAGCCGGCACGGGCCACCGAAGAAACCGATTTGGTCAAGGGCATATTTTATGGCCGGGATACCATGCTCCACCGTAAGGGCCTGGTTGAGCGGAACGAGGTCATGCTGGAGCTTTTTGGCTTCCTCCCACTGTTTAGAGAGAGATAATCGGTACAGCTCAATGCAGAGAGAGGTGGCGATATCCGAGAGGGCAAGCACACCACCGCAGGCCCCCATCATAATTGCTGGGAAGAGCATGCTTCCCGCTCCCAGGAGATAGTCGAAATCCGGGTCCAGGTTGGGGATGATCCTGTCGAGGAAGGCCATGTTTCCAGAACTATCCTTGATCCCGGCGATGTTTTCGTGTTTGGATAACTCTACAAGAAGCTCTGGGGTCAAGCTTATTCCGGTGAAACGAGGGATATGATAGATGATCAGTGGGATTTTAATGTTGTCAGCGATCGTGAAAAAATGTTTTTTTAGGGCGTCCGGAGTCATCAATGCCTTAAAATAGCTTGGAGTCCGGATCAAAGTCGCGTCGATACCCAGGTCCGCCATTCGATTTGAAAATTCCAGTGTGATCGTGGTGGACTCTCTGGCTGTCCCCACAATGATGTCTTTGTCTGCAGACGCCACCTCTTTGGCCGATCGAACCAGTTTTTCCACTTCTTCATCTCTGAGATAAACACTTTCAGCCGTTGAACCGGAAATGACATAACCGGACAGGTCAAATTCATTGTATTTCCGGATATTTTCCTGAAACTTATCGAAATAAACAGCCTCATCCTTGAACGGTGTGGTTAGCGGTGCATAGATTCCTTTAAACCGTTTGTCCATAGCCGATATCTCCTTTCACTCTCTACACGATGGATTTAAAATTTCGAGTTCTAGCCCATCCCTTTGACATCTCATTTTTTGCTTGTACGTCTCGATTCCTCGATCTCTTTGAGTTCCGGGTCTTTCATACCGAAGTAATGACCTATTTCGTGTATGACGACTTCTTCCACTTTTTTTCGAATTTCTTCCTCTGAAGAAGAAAATCGTTCGATGGGCTCCTGGTAAATCACGATGACATCCGGAGGGAGATTACCGTAAAAAGGACCACGGTGTTTGTACGGTACACCGTGATAGAGTCCAAAGATATAGCTGTAGGGAGAGCTTCCCGTTCTTTCGTAGACTTCTCTTGAGGGGCGGTCCTCAACTATGACAGTCACATTCTCGAGCTTTTCTTTAAACGCCTCAGGGAGCTTGTCAAGTGCATCTTCGACGAATTTCTCGAATTTCTTCTTATCCATGGCTGATCGAACAGTCCCTATTTTTCGATACCCTCTCGTGCTTGAACACCCTTTGAATAGTAGTGTTTGATCTCTTTCATTTCTGTCACAAGGTCGGCTCTCTTCACCAGAGAGTCGGGTGCATATCTTCCAGTTAGTATCACCTCGATATCCTCTGGTTTTTTATCCAGAAAATCGTGCACCTCTTTCTCGGTGATAAGCTTAAAATATATGGCTACGTTAATTTCGTCCAGGATGATGATAGTGTATGCACCCGAGAGCATGGCCTCCCGGCATTTTTCTAGACCGGATTTGGCTCTCTTGAAATCCTCTTTATCCGGGTTTTTTGTCACGTGGATGAAGCCCTTGCGGCCGAATTGTTCCAGAGTGATCCATGAAGACAATTTTTGGATTGAATGCAGCTCCCCGTAATCCTGCCCTTTGAGGAACTGGCCTATGTAAGTCTTTAAACCGTGTCCTGCAGCCCTCAGGGCAACACCGAGGGCAGCCGTGGTCTTTCCCCTTCCTTTGCCCGTGTAGACCTGGATATACCCTTTGAACGCTTTTTTCGATACATCTCCAGCGTTTTTTGTCTTGGTCATCTGTTTAACTATATTTTAATCCCAAGAACGAGTCAACTGCCCCTACTTGCTAAAGCTTGTTCACGAGCTGAGATTGCTGCAAAGGCAAGGTAGTGGCCCACGAAGCTGTAGTGAAC
>JAGLRY010000469.1 GCA_023135995.1 Candidatus Aminicenantota bacterium
CCTTTTTCTACCAGGTCGATATAGAGCTCTACCGAATGCAGGTCCTTGGAGGAGGAAGACATGGAAAAGGCCCTATATTCCGGCTCCTTCGAGAGCTTATATTTGGGGACCTCGAGCTGTATGTACTGTCCTGGCTTAAAGGAGATCCCCTCTTCTGGCGATAGGATCCCAAGAGTGACACCTTTGATGGAGGGAGTCAGGTCAACGATACGGTCCACCTTGACTTTGAATTCCTTGATCAGGAAAAGTTCTGCGGGGAGTTCGATAACCAGATCGTTTCGCACTTTGACCTGACACGAAAGCCGGATATCCTCTGCCTGCTCTTCTTCTGTGAGATAAGGAGTTTCTGTGGGGAGGATGGGCCCGCCGCCCTCGAGGACTTTCACCTTGCAGTACGCACACGTTCCTTTGCCTCCACATGCCGAGGGAATATAAATACCTTCCTCCATCAAGCTGAACAGCAGAGGATTTCCTCCTTGCACCACCAGGTCTTTTTCCCGGTTGATCGAGATGTGGCATTCTCCATAGTTGGCAATAAAGGTGTCTGCCAGTTCGAGCAGTAGCGCAAAGAACGCACCGATCCCGCTGATGATGAGTACACTGAGAATCAACGGAGTCATTTTTCGTTGTTACCTCACTGGACCCGGATCATTCCGCTAAAGGCCAGGAAAGCCAGTGACAAAAGGCCGGTAATGATCAAAGTGATGGCCGGACCTTCAAGCCCTTTGGGGAGTTTTGCGCTTTTTTGGAGTTTTTCCCGGATGGCGCTCACAGCCATTATGGCCAGCCACCAACCGATGCCGCTGCCGGCCCCATATGCCAGTGACTGCACCAGGTTATATCCTCTAATGATCATGAAAAGCGATGCCCCGAAAATGGCACAATTTACAGTGATCAGGGGCAGGAAGATCCCCAAAACAAAATAGAGCGCAGGGAAAAAGCGCTCCACCGTCATCTCGACCAATTGCACAAAGGCGGCTATGACCACGATGAACACAATATAGCGGAAATGCTCGAGGCCAAAGGGAAGCAATATTTTATAGTAGATCCAATTATTGAGAACTGTGGTAGAGGCCATGACAAAAACCACGGCAGCACCCATACCCATGGCCGATCTCCTCTCTTTTGAGATCGACAGGAATGGACACAGCCCCAGAAAATTGGTCAACAGGATATTATTGGTGAAAATGGCGGCAAAAAACAGTGTCAATGGATTTATAGGAGTCATCTCTGTCCTTTATTTCCTCTCTACACCATTTTTTGCATTCGGGAGAATATATTTTGATATCCACACCAGAATACCCAGAGTAAAAAAGGCCCCGGGCGCCATGATCATGATCGTCCACTGGACAAAGCCCTCTGGCATGACCCGGATGCCCAGTAAAGTTCCAAATCCCAGCGGCTCTCGAATAAAGGCGATAGTGATCAAGATCAGCGAGTAGCCCAAGCTCATTCCCAGCCCATCGAGAAAAGATGCCAAAGGAGGATTGTTCCTGGCAAAGGCCTCACAGCGGCCCATGATGATACAGTTGGTGATGATGAGCGCCACATACGGTCCCAGGGCTTCGCTGATATCGGGCAAATGTGCTTTGATTATGCTGTCCACAATGATGACGTACGAAGCGATGATCAATGTCTGAACCATCATGCGGATCCGCATCGGTGTATAGTTTCTCAACAGAGAGACAGTCAGCGAAGACATACACACCGTAAAGATCAAACCCGCATCCATCACAAGAGTATTCACCATCAAGTTGGTCACGGCCAGAGTGGAGCATATGCCGAGGACCTGCCGCAGCACGGGATTGTCCTTCCACAATCCCGTCAGGAAGATCTCTTTTTTTGATGATAGATTCGGCATTTATTCCCTCTCCTCTACGGCAGTCCAAAGCTCTTTGAGGAAATAATCCAGATCGTCGTTCAGGAAGGCCTCAACGGCAGAGCTGGTGTTGGTCGCACCCGTTATGGCATCGAGCTCGTTCGGTGCTCCTGTTGTGCCCGCAGGCTTCAAATAGAATATCTTTTTGTCACCATCTATAGGATGAAGGGGAAGATCCTTGAACTGGCTTGAGAACCAATTTTCTGTGATCCGTCCCCCCAGACCGGGTGTTTCTGAATGTTTGGTGAATGCGATTCCAAGGACTTTTGTGACTTCGGGATCCACACCCACCATGCCTTGGATGGGCCCCCAGAATCCCGGCCCGCCAACGGGGAAGGCATACCCGAGGATCGTGTGTGCGTCCTCTTCGTACCCCACGTACAGGATCCTGTCCTCGACTTGGATATTTTTGATCCGCTCCATGAATAATCGAGATATTTGATCATCGGGCGTGTTTTTTTCAACGGGGATCTCCAAAACCTTGAGGATTATCCGCTGAAGCTTTAGGGCTTGATTCGATGCGATCGTCTTTTCGTTGAGATATTTTACAGCGCTGACGAGTGAAGCAAAGAATAGAGAGATCAAGAACATGTAAACGACCGAGCGGAGCTGTTTTGTCATGTCTTTGCTGTCCTCTTCATCTGAAGCCGGCGCACGGTTTGATCCAGGATGGGGACAAAGGCGTTCATGATGAGCACAGAGAACATGACCCCTTCGGAAAAATTAGAGTACCCGCGCAGGATCACGATCAACGCTCCGGTCATCCCACCATAGATCCACTGGCCTGATTTGGTCTTTGCCCCCGATACGGGTTCAGTGACCACAAAGAAGCTCCCGAAAAGAAATGACCCTGCAAGAAGCGTCGCTAGAGGTGAGGGGATGTTCGCAAAGCCTGCCAATTGCAAGATCCCACTGCCGAAAATCCCGCCCAATAAATAGGATACGGCGAGCTTCCAGGATGCGGCTTTTTTGGCAATGATAAAGAGGCCTCCGATAAGAATGAGCACAGCTGATGTCTCTCCCAATGAGCCGGATGTTTGCCCTAAAAAAAGATCTTCCCATGCGATAAGACCTCCCTGCCGCAATTCCACCAGGGGAGTCGCTCTGGAGACGGTGTCCAATGGTGCTGACCAGTGGGCGAATCCACCCCAGCCGCCCCAGATGGGTTCTACCCACCTGTTGGTCATCTGGAGAGGGAATGTGATGTAGATGAAGCATCGCCCCACCATAGCCGGGTTGAACACGTTTTGGCCGAACCCTCCAAACATCATCTTACCGATAGCCACTCCTGCAACGATGCCGACAATGGCCATCCAGAAGGGAATGGTGGGGGGCAGAGAGAGTGTAAAGATCAATCCCGTGACAATTACAGCCGATGTCACAGGCTTCCCCTGGGGGTAAGTGAATAGGGCTTCGGTGATTATACCAAAAAACAGAACCGTCCCCATAAGGGCAAGAGATCTCCACCCGAAAAGATAGATGGAAGCAAGGACGAGCGGTATCAACGCATAACAGACCCGCAGCATAGGTTTCTGCCAGAGGAATTTTTTTAAACCCACTTATCGTCCCTCCCAAAATGCAGACCTGAGATGTGAACGATAGTTTTCAGGAATCCGCCTCACCTCTTGTTTTCCTCAATCTCTATGACCTCAAACCCGTTTATGCTTATAACACAGGCAATTCATGCGGTCAAAATATACTGCTAGCATTTCCAAATCCGTGTTGATGTCATTCC
>JAGLRY010000047.1 GCA_023135995.1 Candidatus Aminicenantota bacterium
ACTTGTGTTAAACCTAGATCACCGGGAAGCACATTGTTCTCATCAGCGGTCATATTCTTGGCAAACGCAATAGCGCTGCCAATTGTATCGTCTAACGCCCGTTCCGAAAAATCATTACAGCTGGAGAAGGCCATCTTGCCATCGACGAACACACGAAAACCAACCCCATGAGAGCTGGCATCTTCGACAGTCTCGATCTCTCCGTTGCGTACTTCTATACTGAGGTTTCTTCCAGTCTGGATAAGGACCTCTGCCTCATTGGCTCCGTTGTCTAAACATTTTTTTACAAGCTGTTCTGCTAAATCTTTATAATCCATGGGTCTCTCCTTTCTATCCTCTTCTCGCTTTGCTGCCACCGACATTTATCCCACGGATCCTCAAAGTCGGCTGGCCTGCAGAGACCTCGCAACTCTGGCCCTTACCGCAGATTCCTGGCCCAAATGCCAGGTCATCGCCGACGGCATCTGTATTGGCAATGATATCCAGACAGTTTCCGATAAGCGTGGCACCTTTGACCGGGATTGTCTTTTTTCCGTTCTCGATCAGATACGCCTCACGACAGGTAAAGTTGAATATCCCAGTGATGGGATTCACACTTCCTCCGCTCAAACTCTGAACGTACAAGCCCTCTTTTGTGGAGGCAAGAATGTCCTCAGGATTATCTTTTCCTCTATCGATAAAGGTATTTGTCATCCTGGGAATTGGAATGTGTCGGAAAGACTGGCGTCTTCCGTTCCCGGTTCGTTCCTGATTGATCTGTTTTGCCGAAAGAATATCGCTCATGTATTTCTGGAGAACACCGTCCTTGATCAAAACATTCCGTTTCATCTGTGTCCCCTCATCATCAAAACTGGTCGTACCTCTCATGTTGGGCAGACTTCCGTCATCGACCATGGTGAACTTTTCACTGGCCACCTTTTGGCCGAGCTTTCCGGTAAAAACACCAATCTTTTTAGCAATATTGTCCGCCTCGAGCGGGTGCCCCACAGCCTCGTGCACGAGAACACCACCCCAGCCGTTCTGCATGACGACATCCATGATCCCGGCAGGGCCATCCTTTGCCTCGAGCATAGCCACAGATTCCCGAGCACATGTCCGAGCAACTTCCTCAGCAGTCACTTCGTCGAACATCTCAAATCCTGAATGACGGCTCAGCCTCTCTCGGCCCATATGGCGGGTGTTATTCCCCACACCCAGCGTCTGCACGATAAAGAAGAGCAATGGAAGGGCATCACTCAAGAGCAGTCCTTCGCTATTGGCGATCGTACGGCCTCTCACTTCATCATAATAGCTGATGGAAGCCATTTTGATCTTGGGATCATAATCGAGAGCAGCCTGGTTCGCCTTTGTCATCACTTCCAACCGTTTTTCATCGGCGATGTCCTGGAGGGGAAGCTTGATTGTGACATAAGACTCCCTGACTGTCTCATGAATATCAACGGGAGGCACAACTTTTGTTCCTTTTGCCACATAGGATGCGACCTCAGCCGCACGCAGAAGGTTTGCCTCATTGATATCATCTGTGTAAGCAAATCCTGTCTTATCGCCAGAGATGACCCTCACTCCCGCTCCCTGGCTGATGCCGAATACAGCGCTCTTGAACTTTGACTCTTCCATGAGGATTTGGCGGGAGATCCTGTTCTCCACATAGACATCGGCAAATTCTCCCCCATTTTCCAAGGCCTTTCGAATAGTCTTGTTCAATAATTGCGGGTCAACAGAAACATCCGCATGGGCCTGTTCCGCCCCTCTGCAGGACAGGAGTTGACTCATAAGCACAGGAGTCGCTGCCAGAGCCACTCCGCCCTTTAAACTCATCTGGAGGAACTTCCTCCGCGGGATGTCCTCCACAATATACCTCTTTATTGTCATATCTATCCTCTCATAAAAATTTCCTAATATTATATTCATCTCTCACGTTTTATGCAAAATTGAGATAAATTTATCCTTAAATCTGAGGATGAGCGGTGTTTTTAAAATTATGCGCTCAGTGAGGGAGGGACCTATCGCCAGGAGTAAATTGACGAAAGCGGATGTTCTTGTTTTCCAGTGAAACACCCATGGCTTTTTCCAATGCAGCCTGGGCTAGAATGTACTCGGCAATAGCTCGTAATTCATTGCTACGAGCTGTTGCCAAATCCCGCTGGTGTTGGAGGACGATGTAATTCGTGGTCAATCCGACTTTCAGCTTTTTGTCCTCTGCACCCAGTTTTTTTTCAGCCAGTTCTCTGGCTATACGGTAGGCTGCAATCCGTTTGAAATTGGTTTCTACGAGACGCACTGCATTCCTGATCTCGAGAAATACCCGTTGTTCTGCATTCTTTGAAGTCAACTGAGCTTTCTCAAGATTGACCCGCGCCTGGGCATGTTCCGCCCGCGAAAACAATGAATTCGTCGGGACAGTAAGCGTCAATCCCACGTACCAATTGTTATACTTGAATCCGAAGGCATCTTTGAGAGCATCTGACGCATTACCTGGTGCGATACTGATGACGTTCTCAGAGAGAGGATTGTCATCTTCGTAGAAAATCCGGCTTCCGGAGACTGCAGGACTCCAGTAAGAGGCGTTCAATGACAGATCAGGAAGCAGTTGGTTCCTGGTATAACTGACTTCAATGTCCTTGTTCTCGAGGTCCCATCGCAATTCCCTCAAGTCCGGCCGGTTTTCCATTCCGATCCGCAGGGCTTCATCAACAGTGATCTTATACTCTGCGTAAGTAGGTCTATCCGTGGGGATGATCTTGCCAGTGATATCCTCTTGTTCCTCTTCAAGGTTTATGAGCGTTTTGAGCTGGTCTTCGTAGTTCTGGACCTGGACCTCAGCCTGGAGGATATTTGCCTCATGTGTGGCGACTTCTGCTTGGGCTGTTAGAACCTCAATTGGAGCCAGCGTACCCACTTCCACCTCTCTCTTGTTTTTCGCTAGCAAGTCTTGAGCCAATTTTAAGGACTGCTGTATCACATCGAGATTGGCAATGGAATAAGCCAGATACAAGTAGGCTTGTTCGACATTGTACACAGTATCCATTAAAACCGTCTGAAACCTGGCATCCGAAATTTCTACGTTGTTCTTGGCGACAATGATCTCCTTCTTGCTGTTTTTAAAACCAAAATTTTTTAGAAGAGGTTGTGTAAAATTGAAGGATAGACGGCTTCCATAACGAGGATTGATCGTCTGGAATTTTGCAGTGGTATCGCTTTTGTAGGAGTAAAGAGAGATGTTAAACCTGCCGCCAGTTGGGATCTCCTGCTGGAACTGTGCTTGATAGTCTAAATATGAGGCAGTGACCGACCCTATTGCATCTAGCCATGAATAGGAGGGCGTATCCGTGCGCTGATTCCCAAAACCGAATGAGAATTGAGGCATAAATTTCTCCTGGGCTCTAGAAACTGAAAGATTGGAAAGCTCTGGATTCAGGACTTCCACAGCCACATTCAGGTTGTTTCTCAAAGCAATTTCCAGACATTCTGAAAGGGATAGCGGGATCTCCTTTTCCTGTCCCGCCAATCCAGTGGCCATCAATATTATGATCAGAATACCCATCATTATATTTTTCATAATTCGCTCTCCTTTTTGGAGGGGATTAAGATAAACGCACTCTGAGGCTTTGACATGAGAAAATTTGGACTGAATTATTTCTGGATCCACCCATCCAAAAGATTTATAGTTCTCCGGCCGTAAGAAGCGTTCAGCTCTGAATGCGTCACCTGAATGATTGTCGTACCGCTATTATTCAATTCCTTGAACATGTCCATAATGTCTTTTCCTTCAGCACTATTCAGGTTTCCTGTGGGTTCATCAGCCAGAATGAGTTTTGGATTCGTGATGATGGCTCTAGCCACAGCAACTCTCTGCTGCTGGCCTCCTGATAATTGATTGGGGAAGAGATCTTTTTTTGCGACGATCCCAAACTTATCAAGGACGTCACAGACCAATCCCTTCCTCTCAGAGCCTTTGACTTTTTTATAGAGAAGCGGTGTTTCGAGATTTTCATAGACAGTGAGCTCATCGATCAAGTGGTAAGCCTGGAACACAAAACCTATATGGTTCTTGTGGATATCCGAACGCTGTCTCTCGCTCAGTTTGCGAACCTCTCTGTCATAGAAAGAGTATTCTCCACTGGACGGAGAATCCAACATCCCAAGGATATGGAGCAGAGTGGATTTTCCCGCTCCAGAGGGCCCCATGATCGTCAGGAACTCCCTCTCTTCCACATCAAGATCGATATTCCGCAGGACATATGTTTTAACAAAACCCGTGGAATAGAATTTGGTGATATCTCTCAATTTAATCATACGTATCTCCCTCTCTGACAAAACACATCACCTCACTACCCATTAACTTCAACCACGAAGCTGTTCAGATCTTTGGCCTGAAGCCTCGCGCCTTGTTCTCTACGAATACAGCTATATCTTGAATCCCTTCTGGATATTCTCAGAAACAACATGGCCATCAAACAGGTGAATGATGCGATGGCTGTATTCTGCGTAGGCGGGTGAGTGAGTGACCATGATGATCGTCGTACCCTGTTCGTGCAACTCACCCAACATCTTCATCACTTCTTCGCCGTGCGCTGAATCGAGATTACCGGTGGGCTCGTCTGCCAGGATGAGCTTCGGATGAGCCACAACTGCACGGGCGACAGCGACGCGTTGCTGCTGACCCCCTGAGAGCTGCTGGGGAAAATGATTCCTCCGCGCCATGATTTCCATCTGTTCGAGGCACTCGGAGACTCTCTTTTTCCTCTCGGCAGCAGAATAACCAAGATACAGAAGGGGAAGCTCAACATTCTCGTAAACGGTCAGCTCATCGATGAGATTAAAGCTTTGGAAAATGAAACCGATGTTGTTTTTTCTCAGGTTCGCCCTCTGTCTTTCCGAATACCTAGAAACTTCCTCATCAAAAAAGAAATAGTCTCCATTCGAGGGCTGGTCGATCATGCCCAGCACGTTCAACAACGTTGACTTTCCGCATCCAGAGGGTCCCATAATAGCTACGTATTCTCCTTCTTTCACTTCCAGATTGATGTTGTTCAGAGCGGTTGTTTCTACTTCTTCTGTGGTGTAGATCTTGGTAAGATCTTTGGTTTTTATCATTCTTTCCTCCTATCAGAAGCGGCCAGAGTGATAACTGGCCTTCGACTGAAACATAATTTATTAGAATATGTATAAATCATTCACGTAATTCCCTACTTCAGGATCAATCTTTCGTGATTACCAAAGCTTTCATACGATGATGTGATCACCTTTTCGCCCGGCTGGAGACCTTCGAGGATTTCGTGGACGTATGCATTGGACATGCCCAATCTGATGGGTCTTTTTGTTGCAATTTTTGCGGAATTATCCAGCACATAGACCCAATTTCCCCCTGTAGTCTGGAAAAATCCACCCTTTGCCAGCAGGATGGCATCATCTGATATATCTCCCATCTCAAGGCGGATATGCAGCGACATGCCTCGTCTAATACCTTGGGGCACTTCCTCAGGAAAAAGCATGTCTATCTCGAACCTTCCATCGACGACCTCAAGGTAGACTCTATCGACAAAAAGGTTATAGGTATTGCCTGCAAAATCAAAAGTCCCCCCTCTTCCCTGCTCTACACGTGCGATGTAGTGTTCATCCACAGGAACCCTGACTTTAAAGGCATCCATGACATCAATTTGACCAATGCGCAACCCCGGAGCCTTGGATTGTCCGATCTCTGCATCCAAAGCTGTGAGGTGGCCCGAAATAGGCGCCCTGATGGTCAGGTTCTCTTGTTTCTGTTTAACGACTTCAAGATTGTCCTGCATACGTCGGAGTGAAGATTCCAATGCTTCGATCTGTGACTGCCTGAATTCCAGTTCGTTTGTTTGACTCTCGATGGTCAGTTCCCGCCGTATCACCAAATATTCGTATTGGTCTTTTGCCAGATCAAACTCATGCTGAGAGATCAGGTTGTCCTTCATCAGTTCCTGGTATCTTTCATAGGTGCGTTTCTGTTGCTTGAGTTGATTATCGATATTCGCCAATTCCTGGTTAAGCTGGAGGCGGTATTGTTCCATTTGAAGGCGGGTATTCCTGAGGTTATTGCTCTGTTGGAAGAGCTCGGCCTCTCGCCACATGATGTCCAGGAGAAGGTTCGTATTGCCTAAACTCAAGATCTTATCTCCTTGCTTCACCACGGAACCCGCTTCTATGTAGATCTCTTCGACTCTTCCACCTTCCACAGCGTCGAGATGGTAAGTCTCTATAGGCATAACTTCTCCGATGACAGGAATAAACTCCTGGAAAGCTCCTTTTGTGACCTCAGAGATCGTGATTCGTTCTTTTCTGACGTTTAAGGACGATTTGCTGAATTGAAAAACAAATACATAAATAACGAATAAAGCAAATATTGCCACAGCTGAATAAGCCGCAATTCTTTTTGGAGGCCACTTTTTCTTCTCTATCGTACGGTCCATTCCCATTTTTATTCTCCCGATTCGGATGAGTACTTCCTCTTTAGAACTAGAAAAAATATAATCTGCACGTCATCTCCTGTTCAAAACGATTCATCGGTTCATCTTTTTGCAATTATTATGCCACATTCATCTGACGGAGTATACAGAGCAACGGTTGTCGGGGATTGCAAAAAAAAGTGTACGCTGGTATAACAGAAGGTGTTCGATACCGAACACTCCCCTCTTGGGAAGTGGAGGGAAATTTGAGTAAAAAATGATTAAAATTTTATGAACACGTGTGATTCACACGCTAAATTGGCTACAAGTGTTCCAAAAGCAGACACCTGGCATGTATATTGCATCAACAGCATTCGATATGTTAAGCCGAATGTTTAGCCTTTAAAAATCGCGGAGAATACATAAAGGATTAAAGCAATGAAAAAAAAGACGGGAAAAATCCTTATCATTGATGACGATGAAGACATTCTCCAAGCCGCTCGACTGTTCCTTAAACAACATGCCGCTCTCGTGCACACAGAAAATAAAGCCAATTCCATCCCTGTAATGCTCAAAAATGAAACATACGATGTGATCTTTCTGGATATGAATTTTGCAAAGGGAGCCACAAATGGTCAAGAGGGCTTCTTTTGGCTGGATAAAATCCTGGAAATGGACCCCTTCGCTGTTGTTGTTCTGATCACAGCCTTTGGCGATGTGGGAATGGCTGTGCGCGCCATCAAAGAGGGAGCAACGGATTTTGTCCTCAAACCCTGGCAGAACGAACAATTCCTGGCCACATTTACAGCAGCCATGAACCTTCGTCAATCCCGGATTGAAACGAATAATCTACGGACTCGCCAGAAACAATTGAGCGCTGACCTTGATCAACCCTTCCATGACTTTATCGGAAAAAGCAAAGCGATACAGGATGTCTTCACCAGCATCAGCAAGGTCGCAAAAACAGATGCCAACGTCCTGATACTTGGAGAGAACGGAACAGGCAAAGAGCTCGTTGCCCGTGCACTCCACCGACAATCCCCAAAGGCAGAAGAGGTCTTCATTTCCGTGGATATGGGGGCTCTGAGCGAAACACTCTTCGAGAGCGAGTTGTTCGGACATGTCAAAGGCGCCTTCACCGATGCCAAAGAAAACAGGGCCGGCCGGTTCGAAGTGGCCTCAGGGGGGACGCTTTTTCTGGACGAGATCGGTAATCTTCCTCTGACGCTTCAGGCCAAGCTTCTCGGTGTCATAGAAACACGAACCGTGACACGTCTCGGTTCCAACAAATCCGTTCCCGTTGATGTTCGACTCATCTGCGCCACCAATTTGCCCATTCACGAGAAGGTCTCCGCCAACGAATTCCGGCAGGATCTCCTCTACAGGATCAACACCGTTGAAATCCAAATACCAGCATTGCGTGAACGCTCTGAGGATATCTCTCTTCTGGTGGAGCACTTTTTGAAGATCTATTCTAAAAAATACCATAAGTCCCAGAAGAGGATGAACGCAGGAACCGTAAAAAAGCTGGAAAAATATCACTGGCCTGGCAATGTCCGAGAACTTCAACACGCCATCGAAAGAGCTATAATCATGAGTGAAACAACGGTGCTTCAACCCACAGATTTTTTCTTTCCTTCCCAGGAATCGAAAGATGAAGGGCTTGTGTTCGATACGTATAATCTTGAAGAAGTGGAAAAAGCAACTATTCGGAGAGTTCTAAGCCGACATGGTGGTAACATCAGCCAAGCCTCCAAAGAACTGGGGCTATCCCGGACATCTCTCTATCGCAGGTTGGAAAAGTATGGTCTATAGACGTTTTCGGGTAAACATAACCGTTCGGATACTTACACTGAGTCTGTTTTTGTGCCTGTTTTTCTTCCTGTTATTCAGGACTGAGCTATTTGCCGCTCTGTTTATCACTGCGGTTCTGTCCGCTTACCAGACCTACTCATTGATCCGCTATGTCGAAACGACAAACAGGGATCTCTCCCGATTTTTCGAAACCATTAAGTACGAAGATTTTTCCCAGACTTTTAAAGATGATGGGCGCGGGAAATCTTTCTCTGAGTTAAGGACAGCATTCAACGACGTATGCGATGCCTTCAGGAAAGCCCGGTCAGAGAAAGAGCAGCATTATCACTACCTCCAAACGGTTGTTCAACACATCGGCATGGGACTCATCGCATTACAACGGAATGGGGATGTCGAGCTCATCAACACCGCCGCCAAAAGGCTTCTCAGAGTCCCCGGGCTTAAGAACGTTAAGAGCCTGGAAGAGTTCAGTAAGCCCCTTGTCGAAAAACTCCTCAATCTCCGGTCGAAGGAAAAAGCTCTGGTCAAAGTCTATGACAACGGGGAGCTCCTCTACCTGTCCCTGTACGCTACGGAATTTAAGCTCGGAGGGCAGGACATATCCTTGGTTTCTATCCAGAATATCCAGAGTGAACTGGAAAAAACAGAAATCGAGGCCTGGCAAAAACTCATTCGCGTCCTTACGCATGAAATTATGAATTCCATAACGCCGATTTCCTCTCTTGCTTCAACCATGACTGATCTGATCGGGGAGGATTTCTCAGGCCTGTCTTCAGACTCTGAATCCTATCAAGAGACTCTCGATGACTTGCGCCAAGCGATCAAAACTATTCAAAAAAGAAGTCAGGGATTGCTCCACTTCGTCGATGCCTACAGGAACCTGACGCTCATTCCACAGCCAAATATTCAAATTTTTCCATTACAAGAGCTCTTCGATCGGGTGGAGAAACTGATGCAAGCGAACATCGAAGGAAAAAGCATAAACTTCAAAGCAGAAGTGGACCCTAAAAACCTAGAGATGACGGCAGACCCAGAACTCATCGAACAGGTGTTGATCAATCTTCTGTTGAACGCCCTCCAGGCTCTCGACCAGCGGCAGGATCCTCAGATTCATCTTAACGCACACCTTGATGACAGAGGGAGGATCCTCATCCAAATCAAAGACAACGGTCCAGGAATATCCAAAGAGAATCTGGATAAGATTTTCATCCCCTTCTTCTCTACAAAAGATGGGGGTTCAGGAATCGGGTTGAGTTTTTCCCGTCAGATCATGCGTCTGCATAAGGGAACGATCAACGCCCATTCCATACCGGATTATCAAACGACCTTTACTCTTAGGTTTTAAAACTCCGCACTAATCGAGATCCCATTCCTGCAGATATTCAGGGACACTGACTGGCCAACAGAATTTCTCTTTGACCTCATTCGCAATGCTGAAAGCCGCTTTTTTTTCTCCGTGGGTGATAAACAGCCGTTTGGGAGGGGATTTGAAAAAGCCTAGCCACTTTGTCAGGTCATCTCTATCGGCGTGAGCGGAAAAGCCCTGGATCTGCCGAATTTTTGCTTTAACAGGATACGTGTTGCCATGGATCCGGACTTCGGGCATTCCATCCAGAATCAGACGCCCCAATGTCCCATTGGCTTGATATCCTACAAAAAGAACAGTGGATTCCTGCCGGGATATATTCTTGACAAGATGGTGTTTTATTCGTCCTCCTGTGCACATACCCGATCCAGCCATGATCACGCAAGACCCTCTAATGGAGTTGATCGCTTTGGATTGTGCGACCGAATGCACTAACCGCAGTCCTGGGAAACTGAAAGGTGATTCCCCTCGATCAAAAAGTGCCCGTGCCTCCGCATCGAGATCCTTCTTGTATCGCTCAAAAACATGTGTGATATCCACCGCCATCGGGCTGTCGAGAAACATCATCAAGTAAGGGATCCGGTCTTTTCGGGCAAGCCGACTCAGGCAGTACATCACTTCTTGAGCTCTTTCGATGGCAAATGTGGGGATGAGGATGTTTCCTCCTCGGTTGATGGTATCGAGGATAACATCTCTCAATAAATTCGATGCACTGCCGTAATCCTCATGATTCCGGTCTCCGTATGTGGACTCCATGACCACGTAATCGGCTTGGTCAAAAACAGAGGGATCACGCACGAGAGGTTTGTCCCATTGTCCGATATCTCCTGAGAAGATGAGCCGCCTGCGGTTGTTGTTTTCTTCAACGATCAGCTCGACCATGGCCGCACCGAGGATGTGACCGGCATCATGGAGACGCAGCATCACTTGATCGTTGAGCGGATAGAGACCATCATAGGGGACATTCTTGATCAGTGGAAACGTTTTTTTCGCATCCTCAACGGTGTACAGGGGGATCTCAGGATATGGGCCCTTTCTCTTCTCTTTTTTGTGTCGTTTCTTCTTATAGGCCGCATCTTCTTCTTGGATCTCTGCAGAATCCATAAGAACGATCTCGAGCATTTCATGCGATGCAGCTGTGGTTAAAATCTGTCCAGAAAAGCCTTCCTTCACTAATTTAGGAACGAGACCAGAATGGTCCAGATGGACATGCGTCAGAATGACATAGTCGATGTGCTCTGCGGACACTGGAAATGCTTCCCAGTTCCGGCTGAGGTACTCTCTCTCTTGATACAATCCGCAATCTATGATTATGCGAAGTCCACCAGCCTCCAATAAATAAGAAGAACCTGTCACTTGTTGTGTCGCACCCAAAAATTTTATTTTCACTGTCGATTCCTTTTCATCCGGTCATTTCATCCCTTAGGAAAATGTTTTTTTTCATGCTTATATCTCTAGTGTGGGATAATTCTTATTTTATTCCTTTCTCTCATACACGCTTTTACCATCAACAAAAACTCTTTTCACGACTGTGCGGTAGATAACTACCGACCCGAC
>JAGLRY010000470.1 GCA_023135995.1 Candidatus Aminicenantota bacterium
CTAATCCGTGTGTCGCCGGTTCGAGTCCGGCCAGGGGTGCCAGCTTTTCTCTGGAAAACCTCATTTTTAGCTTAGTCAACCGTATCCAATTGTAGGCAAGTTTAGGCATTTTCTGACACACCACAGACACATGGGAAGAAGTCTACATGGACACATGACTCTGGATCATGGAATCGGGATCCGACCCTAGGCCAGATGGCTGAGAACCACCTGTCCTAGTTGTAAAAATGATTGCATCAACAATGGAAAAAGTGACTAAATCCCAGGGGTGCTCTCTACAGATCAATTTTTTTTGCTGATTATTAACCTTTTTGAATTATAACCTATTCTCCCTTAACATCAGCAGAAATCAACAATTTTTAGAACATATTTAGAACACGGGGAGAGGTTTGCATTTAGTCATTTTGTCCTCACCACATCAAATCGGATTTTCTTGGGCAAGTTTGGTAAGTAGGACACATGACTCTGGATCATGGAATCGGGGTTCAAATCCCTGATTTCGGCCACGAGTGTATTGCAACCACAACCCATTTTTCTTAAACTATACTGGGATGAAACTCGTAAACTTAAGTGAGGAATCAAGTTAAACAGATATTTTATCTAGCCTTTGCTTGCGGAGAAATAAGGATGCATAAAGGAATAAAATCTTTCTTACCCATGGCATTGCTATGGAGTGTCGCTTTCATTTCGTGCTCTCAAAAGCCCCCCGTTTTTCCAGAGGTCCCTTTTTCTGATATGCTGCAAGATGTCATTGACAGTAAACTGGAAGCCTATGATGGAACTGGTGTTTCGGTTGCTGTTGTTATTCCCGGATACAAAACTTGGTGTGGGGTTAGCGGGATGTCTGACTCCTCCACATCAGAGCCCGTGCAGCCTGACATGCTATTCGGGATAGCCAGTATCGGGAAAAACTATGTAGCCGCCTTAGTGCTTCAGCTAGCTGAGGAAGGCCAGCTCAGTTTAGAAGACCCTGTTAACAAGTGGCTTCCAAGTTTCCCAAATATTGAAAACACGATAACTGTTCGCCAACTCTTGAACCACACAAGCGGAATATTTGATTTTGTAAAGCATCCCAAGTCGCCTTATGCGACATCATTTGAATCACTTGATTTCTCCAAATTGTGGACGACTAAAGAGGTCATTACAAAATTAGTGAGTGAGCCCTATTTTCCGCCCGGAGAGGGCTGGCATTATTCCACGACAAATTACATACTCCTGCGGATGATTGTTGAAAGGGTTACACAGTCAGAATTGTCGAATGAACTGAGAAAACGCTTTTTAAACCCTTTAAACCTTAATCATACTGTTTTCATAGAGGGAAATGGCCCTTTTCCTGAAGATATTAAGGTCGCTCACAATTGGTTCGATGTCGATGGCGATGGAAATTTAGAGGATATATCGGGCAAACCAAAGGAATGGCTGAGTATCGTTCCTCATTTGACATACGCTACGGCAGAGGATTTGGCCAGGTGGTCTGATGCTCTGTTTCGAGCCAAGGTGCTCTCCCAAAGCTCTCTTGATCAGATGCTTGACTTCCATCGCCCGACACCCCGTGAGCCCTATTCCGGATATGGTTTAGGCGTGTGGGAGTGGAAGCGCGAACTCTTAGGCGGCGTACAGGCCTGGGGACATGGCGGTTGGGGCTTTGGCTGGATAGCCGCCCTTATCTATTTTCCTGAAAATACTGTGAGCATAGCTATTCTGATGAATGATAATAATGAGAAATGCATGATTTCAATCGGAACGAGCCTTTGGGATACTATTAAAAGCAATCTTTAATGAGTTTCCCCCTATGACCTGGAAAATGTGCAGGGAAGGGTACCTCAAGTACAAAAACTTAGAACTTTTTTAAGACATTTCAGCATAACTCCTTTAATACGCGAACTCGCACAGTGTGCATGAAGGAGTCTTTTCCTCATTTCAGCGAATTTTGTCACTTAACACATTTGTCTCGAATAGCTTAAAGCAGAGAGGACGCGCTGGACTCAAAATCCAG
>JAGLRY010000471.1 GCA_023135995.1 Candidatus Aminicenantota bacterium
GAAGGGTAAAAGAAGCTGACAATAATATATTAAATGTTCTTTGATATTGAATGTTGTTTAAATAAAAATTTGTCAGCTACTTTTATGAATAATTCAGTGTGGATTAGGCGCGCGGGTGGTATTTCTCATACAAACGCCGGATTTGTTTCCGGCTCACATGGGTGTAGATCTGGGTGGTGGTTATCTGGCTGTGTCCGAGCATGAGTTGGACAGACCGGAGATCAGCCCCTCTTTCCAAGAGATGAGTGGCAAATGAATGGCGCAGAACATGAGGGCTGATCTTATCCTCAAGCTTTGCCTCTATTGCGTATTTTTTGAGGGCTTTCCAAAAACCCTGCCGCGTGAACGGCTGTCCTCGATAGGTCAGAAAAAGAAAACCACTCTCCCCCAATAAATATTTTGGTCGAGATTCCGAGAGATAGTTGAGTATCGCACCCGCAGCGGAGCCACCGAAGGGCACGATTCTCTCCTTGCCTCCTTTGCCCCGGCAGATAAGGAAACCACCCTCGAGATTCAAGTCGCTCATTCTTAAAGAGACAAGCTCTGATACCCTGAGACCAGTGGCATAGAGAAGCTCGAGCATGGCTCTATCCCGGATTCCACGTGTTTCGTCCTCTTTGGGCTGGCGGAGAAGCGATTCCACCTCTTTGACTGACAAGAACTTTGGGAGTGAGAGCCAGCTTTTTGGGGATGTGAGATTATTAGCGGGATTTTTTTTGAGGATTCCATCCAAGATGAGAAATCTGTAAAAAGACTTCAGGGAAGAGATGAGCCGTGCTAAAGAGCGCGCAGAGAGGCCCGACCGGCTCATATGATGGATGAATTTGACTAAGTCCGACTCTTTCGCTCTCTTCCAAGGAATTTTCTCTTTTTGGAAAAAGAGGAAGAGCTTATTGAGATCGCGAGAATAAGATTGGATCGTGTTGATCGAGAGACCCTTCTCGACAGAGAGATACTCAAGGAAAGCCTGGCGAACTCCCTCCGGGGAGGCCGGATGATTCATCATCGGATGAATGGATTGAACTTCTTTTCCTGACTGACAGTCGTCGTGGGACCATGCCCAGGGAGGACCACAGTGTCTGCAGGCAAAGTGAATATTTTTTCTCGGATGGATCTCTCCAGTTCCGACCAAGAACTGCCCGGAAGGTCTGTTCGGCCGACTCCTCCGAAGAAAAGAGTATCACCAGAGAAAAGAATGCCATCACCCATCAAGCTCACACTTCCGGGAGAATGACCGGGTGTATGAATAACCGAGAGAGAAACATTGCCGATCTTGATTACGTCCCCATCCTTCAGAAATCTATCAGGGGGAGGAGACTCTTTGGCCCCAAGTAAAAAGCTCAATTCAGATTGGAGGACGCTTTCAAGCATCGGACTATCTGCCTCATGAAGGCAGATGGGAATGTCGAACGTGTCCTTGATATCCTGATTGGCGCCGATGTGGTCCACGTGACCATGCGTGTTGATCAGGATTGTGGGCTTTAGTCCTTTATGCCCTATAAGGCGCAAAATCTTTTCTGGCTCTGCGCCCGGGTCGATGATGGCACATTCCAAGGTTTCTTGACAGTAGACGAGGTAACAGTTCGTCTCCAGAGCACCAACGATCATGCTTTCGTGTTTCATGATTTTTCATGATATTCTGAACCCCCTCAATAGTCAAGAATCCCTCATTAACTCAGGTGTTGTTTTTTCCCTTGAAAGAAAATATAATCCCCCATAATGAAAGACCAACCCTGGCAACTCCAAATCTTCAACAAATCCATAAAAAAGAAGGAAAAGCTAAAATTCCTCGATAAACATCTCGTCATCGAACCCTCGGATATCATCCTTGACCTGGGTTGTGCCCAGGGGATCCTGAGCTATTTCCTCCGTCAGAAAGGAGGACAGTGGACAAGCGCTGACCTCGACCTCGAGAACCTGAAGACATCCCGAGAATTGTTAAAGACAAGCCTGATCCAACTGGAGCCGGGAATCCTTCCGTTCAAAGCGGGATCATTCGATAGGGTGGTCAGCCTGGACTATCTGGAACATCTGGATGATGACGATCTGTGCTTAACAGAGATCAACCGCGTGCTTAAAACAGACGGACAACTCGTCCTGGCTACACCTCATACAGGACGAATTTTTCTTCTGCACAAACTGCGCCCTCTGCTGGGACTAAAATTGGAATTCTACGGACACAAAAGAGAAGGCTACAGCACCAAGGAATTGAAGGAAAAACTCGAGAGACACCGGTTTCATGTGGAGAAAACGCAGACCTTTTCCCGCTTTTTTTCTGAATTTTTAGAGCTTCTCATCAACGTTCTCTACAGAAAGTTTTCCGCAAAAAATATCACCCCATCTCTCAGAGATGGACACATCCGGCCGACCACAGAAGAAGAATTTCATTCCAAAAAGAAAATATTCAAGCTATACGGATTCATATACCCGGCTGTCTGGCTATGCTCAAAATTGGACAAACTGTTATTTTTCCAAAGAGGATACAGTGTGTTGGTTTGGGCAAGAAAATTTCGATAGCAAGTTCAGAGTCGACCCTAAATGGAGCCACGAAAAAAGATAGGATTTTTTCTCGGTCCTCTGTTCTTTCTGATGGCCTATTTTTCCCCGATTCTCTCTGATAATCCGCGGGCTCACAAACTCTTGGCGGTATTCCTCCTCGTAGTCGTATGGTGGGTCACAGAATGCATCCCCATCCCCATCACGGCTCTTTTTATTCCTGTATTCATGACCATTTTCGCCATATCTTCTGTCAAAGAGGCTTTTGCCCCTTTTGCCAACCCGATCATAATGCTCTTTCTCGGCAGCTTCATCC